>JANTGR010000038.1 GCA_024762875.1 Sulfurospirillum sp. | reverse complement strand
TTTCAGTGCAGCTATGGTTACAACTATCGGGATATTGCATTAAGATTGATACAAGAGGATAAAAAAATCTACAATGCCATGCGTGAATTTCCGATTTGGATTGAACTGCTGCCCATGATACGTCATGCCCTAGATCACCTCTATTTGCATCATGATACCAAGAATATCAGTGATATCTTCATTGAAGAGCACAATGCTTTTGTCAAGGGAGTGTTGAAAGAGACGGTGCGTTTTAAAAAGCCGCTTGCCCAAAATATGACAGAAAGAATTGATAATATTTTAATCCATAAATATTTTGGTATTCCCATCTTTCTCTTTTTTATGTGGGGTCTGTTTCAACTGACTTTTACGCTGGGAGCAGTGCCGATGGATTGGATCGATAAGGCCTTTGTTGCTTTGGCCGATGCTGCTAAATCACTACTCGGAGAAGGAGGAGCGGGCTCTCTCATTGCTGATGGTATGATCGCAGGTGTCGGCGCAGTGGTGATGTTTTTACCCAATATCATGATACTCTTTTTTGGGATTGCATTGCTGGAGACGACGGGATATATGAGTCGGGTGGCATTTTTGCTGGATGGATTTTTCCATAAGTTTGGTTTACACGGGAAAAGTTTCATCCCGCTGGTAACAGGATTTGGCTGTTCGGTACCCGCTTATATGGCAGCAAGAACACTCAAAAATGAAAAAGACAAGCTTATCACGCTCTTTATCATTGGATTTATGAGCTGTTCTGCCAGACTGCCTATCTATATCTTGTTTATAGGTGCTTTTTTTAGTATTGAAAATGCAGGAAATATCCTCTTTATGATCTATATCGCCGGTGCGATATTTGGACTCATGATGGCAAAATTATTGCGGGTACTGGTTTTTAAAGGTAGTGATGAACCTTTTGTGATGGAGATGCCAAAATACCGCCTGCCTTCTGTGAGACTGCTATGGCATACAGTGATTAACAATGCCTGGATGTATCTCAAAAAAGCGGGAACCTATATCCTGGCAGCAGCGATGCTGATATGGTTTATGTCCAATTATCCAAAACAGCCCGAACTTGAAGCAGGCTATCAGGCAAAGATCGAGCAGACAGAGGATGCATCCCAAAAAGTGAAACTGCAAAATGAATTGGCAAAATACAATCTTGAAAACTCTTATCTTGGTATGGTGGGAAAAGCAACAGAACCGTTTTTTGCACCGCTTGGTTATGACTGGAAGATGGCAGTAGCACTGGAAGCGGGACTGGCAGCCAAAGAAGTGGTTGTGTCAACACTGGGTGTACTCTATTCTTTGGGGGAAGAGACAACAGAAGAAGATAGAAGTCTGGTATCGGCAATTAAAGAGCAGATTCCTTTGGCATCGGCAATCAGCTTCATTGTCTTTGTGATGCTTTATTTGCCGTGTCTGGCGGCTTCTATGGTCTTTGCAAAAGAATCAGGAGGCTGGAAATATCTGGTTTACCTATTTGGTTTTACCACGACTGTTTCATGGCTGATGGCATTTATGGCTTATCATATTGCACGCTTTGTCTTATCATGACAGCGTGCTAATCCCTGCTAAAGACTCCGATATGCTGCTCTTTTGCCTGCTGGTAGCAGGTGTTAAATTCAGCAGCATATTTGTCATTGGGTTGGATGGTCAGAGGCAGGGCATAGCCATTGCAAATCATATCGAGATTTAACATCTCATTATCTGAAAACCAGACATAACCCAGGGTTCTTTGATACCTGTCTAAAAAATCTTCATCATATTCCAGATAAAACTTGACACGTTTGGAGAGCAGGGTTTTGATGTACTCTTTTGCCTGTTTGCCTCTTTGGACTACTTCTTCGATGGTGATATTGTTTTCGTAGGCCTGGCGGTAGGCTTTGTTATTTTTTTGAGATTCGAAGGCATCAATTCCAATGAGCCGGATGGTTGCGAGTTTTCCATCAAAAACCAGCTTGATTGTGTCTCCATCCGTAATGGTTGCTGCTTTTTCATCAGCCTGATCCAGGACTTCTATGTGTGTAGAGAGTGAAGGCGTAAAATCAGGCAGGCTGTTATGACTCTCCCCGCATCCTATCATGATAAGGGATAAGAGGGATAAAAGAGCGTGCCTAGCGGATGCCATATTTCTCCACATCGCGTAAAAACATCACCTTGCGATCAGAGTGTTCAACGCTTTTTCTCCAAATTTCAAATATTTTAGTATCTTCTATCAGCCGTGAAAGTTTACTGTAACCGTAATTTCTTGGATCAAAGTCTGGAAACTGCTTTTTGATCAAAGAGCCACACTCTGCCAATGGAGCCCAGCCGTCATCGTCGGCACAATCATCAGCTGCATTTTTCAGTAAATTGATCAGCTGGACATCCTGAGAGATATCTTTTGTCGTTTTTGTTTTTGATTTTGCAGCTGATTTTGTCGGTGCCGCATCGCTGTCAAGTTGTCTGAGAACTTCAACATAGATAAAATCATCACAGGCATTTTTAAAAGCAGGGGGTGTCTTTTTCTCTCCTACGCCAAAGACATGGATCTGTGACTCTTTCAGTCTGGAAGCGAGCTTGGTAAAGTCGCTGTCACTGGAAACAAGTGCAAAAGCATCAAATTTATCAGAATAGAGCAGATCCATCGCATCGATGATCAGTGCTGCATCAGATGAGTTTTTGCCCTGGGTGTAGGAAAACTGCTGGATAGGCTGGATAACAAGCTCATTCATAGACTTTTTCCAGTTTTTAAGATGGTTGCTGCTCCAATCACCGTAAGCACGCTTGGTGATAATATGCCCATGTTTGGACAGTTCTGTCAGTATAGATGCAAGTGCACTCATTTGTGCATTTTCAGCATCTATCAAGACGGCTATTTTTTGATCATCTCTCATGATATTTCCTTTGTGTCAGATTTTATCATGATAGAGCTAATGAAAACTAATGGGTTTTATTATGAGAGATGCCCTGCTGATTTTTAAGATATAGTCTTTTTTTTATCGTGTAGTTTTTTATCATGGTGTCTATATATTGTTTGAGTTTATCTTTGGGTAAAGAGATAGCTGGCTGAAGTCCAAATTTGTTGATAAAGGGCTTTGGCATGATACTGGTTGCTATTGTAGGATTTTGCAGATAGGCAAAGATTATCTCTTTAATTTTCTCTTCTGCACTGTATTTTTGTAAATAACGCATATAGAGAGATTGCGTAGGAATGCCTTCTTTTTGGTGGCAGGAGAGGCATGCTGTTTGAAAACTTTCTGCTGCGTGTGAGATTTGCAGGAGAAGCAATAGAGAGAAGATTGTTTTTACCATTGTATGCTCACTTTTGTTCCTTGGTTTGGTTTGGATGTAATCTTGATTTTATAATGATAATATAGGATAATCTGTTTCACAATATTCATACCGATACCAAAACCTCCTTCATTGTCATTGGCTCTTTCAAAACGCTGGTATATACTCGCCAGATCCTTTTTTCGCATGCCGATACCGCTGTCTTCTACCACAAAATGTTGTGCATTTAAAACGATTTTTAAAAACCCTGAGGGTTTATTGTACTTGATGGCATTGGTGATGAGATTGTCAATCAGTCTGACTGCATCATTTTGATCTATCTGTAAGATGATATCTTGTGAAATATCTGTTTCTAATCTAATTTTTTTTGCTTCTATCATCGCGCTAAAATAGTGCATACGTTCTGTTAAAAGTTGCGAGATATCGCAGGCTTGTATATCTCTATGGCGCTCGTGGTTTAAGGTAAGATAGGTCATGTCATCATAGAGTGAACTCAATGTTTTGGATGCGATTTCTATGCGTTTTCGTTCTTCTTTTCCTTCACATTCATAGAGGGTATCAAGCAATTCGATGTTGGTTAAAATCGTACTGATGGGGGTGTTTAGTTCATGTGTGGTATCCTGGATAAAGCGATTGAGTTTTTCAAAGTTTTGTCGCATGGGAGCAGTAAAACGTCTGCCCAAAAAGAGCCCCAGCAGTAAAAAAGCACCAAGCGCTGCAAGCCACACCAAGAGACTTTGTTTTAGAAGCTGGTTTAAAGGGCGCAGGTCAAGAGGCTTTTTAAGCAACAGATATGCCGCACCCAGATAGTAGGGAGAAACAGTTACAAGATGATAGAGTTGTTTGTCTTTTATGTGATAACTCTCTGTAAACGAGATCACCTGTGGTTTAAAATCTCCAAAAATATAGGCTTGGTTGATATCATAAATAGCACTTTTAAAATGGGGATTTTGGGGATAAGGCAATGCATAGTTTTGTGACTGGTGCAAGCGTCGCAATGCTTCGACCATCAAAGTTCCTTCCTGTTTGATCACTTCTCTTTGGCGGTCAAGTATCTGGTGCTTTTCATAGTTGTAAAAAAGAATCAAAGCAAGTGTGAAAAGTACCATAGTGCTCAATAGATAAATCGTCAAAAAGCGCAAAAGGCTCTTTCTTTCACTCCTTAACATAGCGGTATCCTATGTTTTTAACGGTCTCAATGGACTGCTTGCCAAGGTGGGAACGCAGTACTTTGATATAAGTGCGAAGACTCCCCTCATTGGGTGTTTCATCATAGTCCCATACGGTTTCATAAATCGTCGCTTTGGAAATCGTTTCATTGGGATGGGATAAAAAGAGTTTGAGCAGTTTGATCTCTTTGGTTTTGAGTTTGACTTTTTCTCTATCATGATATAAAGAGAGTTCTTTGGTATCAAAATAGTCTCTATCATTGATCTCGATCTTCGTATCATAAGAACCATAGCGTCTTTTTAAAAGTGAGGCGATACGTACCTGTAACTCTTTGAGTGAAAAAGGTTTTCGGATATAGTCATCACAGCCTGCATCAAAAGCCCGTGTGACATCCGACACGGTATGCAGGGATGTGATAAAAATAGCCGGTGTATCATTGCCCTGGCTTCTGAGTTTAAAGAGTAGGTCTATACCGTTTTGGTAAGGTACTTTGATATCAAGCAGCATCAGATCAAAATGTGATTCATAGAGATACTCTTCAGCAGCCAAAGCATCGTAAGCCTGTATGACTTCATACTGTAAATGCGTCAAAAACTGCTTGATTGTATCACTTAAATTGATATCATCTTCTAAAAGCAAAATTTTTGACTGCACATTTTTTCCTATTTTTGAGGATATTCAGGATGACAATAATCCACTCCGTCTATTATACCCAAAGAACAGCAACCTTCACTAATACCCATGCGTTTTAGCCCATTGTCAAATGCCCAGTAGTGATTGTAACTACCATCTTTAAGGTATTCAAAGGTATCAACCAGGTCTTGTTTATCCCCTGATGTATGGATAAACTCATCCAAATCTATGATATCAGTGACTTCTACCATACAGCCTACTTCCAGCGCATCTTGTTTTGACTGGATACCTTTGCTGTAGAGTGCATCATATAGATTTTGTATCTTTTCGATGGCAAATACACCTGTTGGCATAGCCCGCAGCTCACTCTCAGAATAGGCAACAGTATAGTCTTTGAGATTTGTGATATTGATATCATAGGTTTGCACAAGATTTTCAACTGCTGCGATATGTTTGATCTCTGAATTGTTGGCGATTTTGACAAATTGTGTAGCAGGCTGGATCTTGTTTATCTCTAAGTAAATTTCATATGCCAGCTTCTCTTCATGCCACATATAAGCAAGGGCATATTTTTCCTCTTGTGTTAAATCTACATTGGTATTACTCTCTACAGTCGTCAGATCAGTAGTGCTATTTGTACTCTCTGTTGTAGTATTGACCGTATTTGTTGTAGTGTCCGTGCTACTATTGCACCCTGCAAGCAGTATTCCAGCCAGTGTTGTCGCTAAAAGTATATGTTGTAATTTCATCATTTGTCCTTTGTAATTGTATTTTTATATTGAAATTATAGAAGAACAATGTGAACTGTAGTTGAACTATCATGATAGAAATCCCATCGAGATATGGGCATGATCCCAAGCCAGAAGCTGCTAAAAGAAATGATCTTCACTCTGTGCTTGTACATCTTTGCTTGAACTTGACTCCAAGCTCTTTCATCACATCTTGAGGATTTTTCGGCAAAAAAGATGATAAAAATGTTAAAATACGATACTAAAGTCAAGGAGTGCAATATGACAAAATATATCTATCTACTTATCATGATACTCTTTTTGGGGACTACCAGCGCACAGTGTGATGAAGGGAGTGTCAAAAAAGTGGTGTATGATTTTACCAGCGGTGATCTGAAACAGCTTGAAAAGAGACTGATAGGCGGCATCATCTCACATACGACATACTACCAAAGTAAACTCGAAGAGCTGGATGTGAGGGTGATTATACATGGTGATGGTTACAAATTTTTTATGAAAGATTTAAATAACACAGCGTATGCCTATCAGCCCAAATTGCTGGCAGCCAAAAACGATTTGCAAAAAAGACTCAATACACTTGCTTCACAGTATGGTGTGCATTTTTTGGTCTGCGAGGCTGGTGTGAAACATCACAAATTGAACAAAAAAGCATTTTATCCTTTTGTCTCGATGGTACACAATGCCGCTATAGGCTTGATAGATGCACAAAATGCCGGCTATGCCTATCTGCCGATTCGTTAGAGAGAAATGAAGATGAAAAAAATGATATTGACACTGCTGCTGCCAATCCTGCTAGATGCCTATGAGCTGGGTGAGAAGATAGATGATACCATGATGGCAAAACTTTCCTCTTCACAGGAACATCTCGTGATTGTAGATTTTTTTGCATCCTGGTGTGCCTCGTGCAAAAAAGAGATACCTTTGATTTCACAGCTGTATAGCAAACTCGATAAGAGTCATGTGAAGGTCATTGGTGTCGATGTCGATGATGATATTCAGGAAGCACAGAAGTTTCAGCACTCTCTTAAAAAGCAACAGCATTTGAATTTTCCAGTGATCAATGACAGTGACCATACTATCGTCAAAGCCTTTAACCCTATAGCGATGCCGGCACTTTTTTTTATCCATAAGGGCAGAGTGGTCAAGGTGATTTATGGTGCAGTCGATGCGATAGACAGTGTCGTGTTAAAAGAGATAGCACGCATGGAGAGCGGGCGATAGTCTATTGATATCAGATAACAGTCGGCAACTTTAGAGATATTTTTTCATTCTGTAACAGTGCTTCGATCTCTTGACTCTCAACAATCTCCTTTTCTATCAGCTGGTGGGCAAGTTTGGTGATATTGTCCCATTGTGCATCAACAAGCTTTTTGGTTCTCTTTTTGGCCTCATCCATCCAGACCAAAAAGCGTTTTTCAATGTGATCACTTAAAAAAAAGTTGTCAAAGTTGGTGATCCCCTCAAGGTTGATAAATCCCAGCTCTTTGTCCATTCCCAGATTGGTGATGGCGGTATAGGCTTGTAAAGAGGCTTGTGAGAGGTCATCTACTGCACCGCTGTCCATGGCTTTTTCCCCGCCTAGTTTGACTTTGGATGTCTGCCCTGCCAGTAAGACGCAGATATCGTTAAAGACATCTTCTTTGGTGACATTTGATATCTGATCTTCTGCATTGTAGGAGACAAAACCCAGCATCTTGCTTCTGGGTGAGATGGTGACCTGTTCTATCTTGACATTGGGCAGGAGCAGATATGAGAGTACGGCATGTGCGGCTTCATGATGGGCAGTGATTTTGATTTCGTCTTCAAGATTCTTAATGAGTTTGTTTTCTATTTTGTCACCGTATTTGATGATATTGATCTGTTCTATCAAAATATCTTCTGTAATTTTGTCTTTTTCTTGTTCTATGACACTCAAAGCAGCCATATGCCCCAGTCGCTCAAGATCCATCGCACTCATCCCTGTGATATAGCGGACAATACGTTCGATGTTGATATCCGTATCATGGGGCATGGTAAGGATCTTTTCTATAAAAAATCTTCTTGCCCCTTTGTCAAGCCTGGTCACTTCAAGTAAAAAGTCCAGTTTCCCGGAGTCCGTTAGAACAGGTGCAACAGCATCCAGATTTTCTGCAGTGGCGATTGTAAATATACCGGATTTGGAGCGTTCTATGATCTTGGCAATATCAGCAAAAGAGATATAGGTGATCGTGCCTTGCAGCAATCCCTGTATATCGATATCTTCCAGGATAACGACACAGGGAGTATGCTTGCTGGCAGTTTCATAGACTTCTTTGATGTAAGCAATGTCAAAAAGTTTAGAGCCGGAAATCTCAAAGTAGTGTCTGCCCAGTGCTTTGGTAAAGGCTTTGGCCAGCATACTTTTTCCCACACTCTGGGGTCCATAGATGAGTAACCCTTTGGGCTGCGGGGTATGAAAACGTTCCAATGCTTTGGGATTTTGAATGATCTTGATGATGGATTTGAGTCGTTTGATGGCTGCTTGATGCCCCACAATATCTTGAAAATCTATATTTGGTGTTAAAATATGTGGCGTTTCCGGTCTGCTTTTTTTTGTCATGATATGCCTTTTGCGTTTATCTGTTTATGTTTAGCGCTTTTGCACTGCTTCTCTTCGCTCCTGCCATTTTTGCTGAAAATCCTTTTCATCGCCAAAATTGAGAAACTGCTGATAGTAGTGATGGGTCTGTGCTACTTTTTTGGCATGTTTGATGGGACAGAAATAGAGTTCAGTTTTTCCGGCGATTTCAGCAGCATACTGCATTAAGCCATTAAAATAGGAACAATAAAGACAGTTAAATTTTTCTATGGGATTGAGATAGGCAAGATAGTGGCGGTCAAATACGATATAGTCGCTGCGCTTGACAAAGGGTATTTTGTAGATGCGAAAAATAATCTGCTGATAGAAAAAAAGTGTAATATCCATGAAGATGGCCGGTATCACCATAAAATAAATAACAGGCGAACTGATCAGATGTAAAAAGGGCATCTCTTTAAAATACTGCAGCAGTGTTGTCATAACAGCTTTTTGTGTGGCTAATCTATTTTTGTCAAAGCGGATTTTTCCATTTTGTATCTTGTAGGCTATTTCACCCTCTTTTTTAGAGATCTCTTCTTTTAATTCACTCTCTAAATGCTCTATTTGTGCCAGGATGTTTTGGATTCTCTCACTCATAGCTACTCCTTTATTGCAAGTATAACATGAATATGAAGATTATTGTATAATATCTTTAAAGGATGTGAAATGAGAGAGTATCTTTATAAGTTTTCAGCGATGAGCACACCTTGTGAAGTACGGCTTTTTTCTGCCAAGAAAAGCAAAGCGGATGCTGTTGCAAAAGCGATCCTGGAAGAGGCTAAACGTCTTGAAAAAAAATATAACTATTATGCCCCGAACTCTTTTCTCTCAGCACTGAATGAGAGAAGAGAAAATGTTTTAGACACAGAGAGTCAGTCACTATTACAGCGGGCAAAGCACTATTATGAGACAACAGAGGGGATATTTGACATCACTACCGCTACATTTAAACCTCTTTTTAGCCAAAATCTTTCACTAAAGTTGCTACAGTCTGAAAAAGAGAAATTGCTTGCATTTGTAGGCTGTGAACATTACCGTATCAAAAAAGGAAAACTCTACTTTGATAATGCTTTCACAAAAATTGATCTTGGCGGGTTTGTCAAAGAATACAGTGTGGATCGCGCAGTTACATTACTCAAAAGAGCCAAAATCACGGCGGCTTTAGTAAACTTCGGTGGAGATATTTATGTATTGGGGGAAAAACCCAATGGGGAAAAGTTCAAAATCGGTATCAAGGATCCGGTTGAGCGGGAGAAACATTGTCGTTTTATTGAACTCTCGGATGCTGCTTTGACGACATCTGCTTCGTATGAACGAAATTATCAGATTGAAGGTCATACTTTTTCACATATACTGGCAAAAAAAACAGTACATGATGCACCTGCCTCTGTCACAGTGATTGCACCAAACTGTGTCGAAAGCGGTGTGTTTTCAACAGCGCTGATGGTCAATCCTGCTTTAAAACAGCCACATAGATCTATCATTCTCTAACTTATTGCATCTGTTGGGGATTGATGACCCGTCCTAAAAACAGTATCGTTTTTGTAGGCTCATGACAGAGCACAAACAAAAACGGCCGGTCAAATCTCAATGTCATCTCGGCTGTATGCGTAGTACCGATAGTGATTGCTGAGGAGACAGCTGCTTCTGTACCTTCTTCATCTACACTGAAAAATGTTTTTTGGAGGATATTGGTGATATTGAGTCTGGCATCTTCTGTGATAGGTGAGAAGTCAGCATTTTGAGAAAAGGGATCAATCATCCCATGCTGTTGTAAACTCTCCTTGAAATTGATACTGTTTTCAAACTTGAACTTTGGATAGTAAAGATCGATCTCTTTTTCATCAAGTTTGATTTCATTGGTTTGCGGATTGACCAGCATGGCTCTAAAAGAATCAACATTGAGACTGTTTTCAAAGCTCTCAAACTCACCTTTAGGCGGCATGATACTGAGCAATCGATAATCACTGTTTTTATAATGCATACACAATAAATCTGTGCCATTGACATTTTTGTATCTAAAAATAGCTTTTTGATGCATCATGGGTGTGGTGACAATGGTCTCATCAGATAAAGTAAAATCGCCATTTCGGGTATTTTGAAGAGCAAATGCGTGCTGCCATGTTGCTTTGAGATAGAGGGCAGAGGTGAGGACTATTTTACTGGAAGAATCCAGACTGTTTTTGGAGAGGACTGTTTTGATCTTTTCGTTGGTTTGTATATTTGTCCAGTTATTGATCGTTTCTCTGGCTTTTTCTGTATTATTTTTTAAATCTACTGATTGGGGCTGCATGCCGTAATGTTCGCTGAGTAGATCCAAATAGGATTGTTTGATGTGCAGTCCCTGCAGTGTCCATATAGCATTGGCAGAGGCAAATTCAAAACTTTCATTTACCCGTGCAAACTGCATGTTCAGGGCATTGATCTGTTCATACAATTGGCTTTTGAAAGCACTTCCAAGGCAGCAGAACTTGCCTGAGGATTGACATTTTTTTCAATTGCCGTTGCTGTGATGGCATTGGTTTGTGGATCAGTCAATTGTGATGTTTTGGAATTTTGCGTTGTGGCTGTGCCTCCACAACCTGTCAGCAATAAAATAGCAGGCATCAGTGTCAAAATATGTGTAGTTTTCATGCTGTCCCCTTTGTTCTAAGTTTGTACAGCTGCTATAAAATCGGCTTTTTATCGAATAATATGCAGTTTAATATATAAAAAAAAATTATATGTGTGTAAAATCTTCCGGGGTGTTACTATTTTACTGATAAAGTGAGAATAGTATGATGATTTTTTCATCTCATCGAAGTTTTGTTATACTGCCAGGCAATTTAAAGCTGGACTTATCATGATACAACTCACAAACCTCTCAAAAAGCTATGGTGCGCAAACACTCTTTAAAGATTTGAACCTCAAAGTACTCCCCAACCAGAAGATCGGGTTTATTGGACGAAACGGAGCTGGTAAATCCACACTGTTTAAAATCATACTGCAAGAAGAGGGGTATGATGATGGTGAACTGAGTATCCCGAAAAACTACAAAATCGGTACACTCAAGCAACATTTGCATTTTACGGAAGATACAGTCGCAAAAGAGTGTGCACTTGTCCTGGGCGAAGATGAACAGTATGACTTTTACAAGATCGAAAAGATACTTTTTGGACTGGGCTTTAGTGCACAGGATTTGGAAAAAGATCCCTTAAGTTTTTCGGGCGGTTATCAGATACGTATCAATCTTGCCAAACTATTGGCAACACAGCCGCATATGCTGCTTTTGGATGAACCGACCAATTATCTTGATATCCTCTCACTACGCTGGCTGAGAGGGTTTATCCGTGAATTTAAGGGTGAAGTGATTCTCATCACACATGATCGTGACTTTATGGACAGTGTGACAACCCATACAATGGGATTGCAGCGAAAAGGGATACAGATACTCGAGGGAGATACAAAAAAATATCTCTCTACGCTGGCTATGTATGATGAAACCTATGAGAAAACGAGACAAAATCAAGAGAAAAAAAGAAAAGAGCTGGAAGAGTTTGTAGCCAGGAACAGAGCCCGCGCTTCTACTGCCGCACTGGCACAATCAAAGCAAAAAGCATTGGACAAGATGGAGGATATGGACTCTCTTGAAGAAGAGTCAAACCTCTCTTTTGGATTTAACTATCATGATACACCGGCAAAAGTACTTTTGAGGGCTGAGGATTTAGGATTTGGTTATGATGAGAATGCCCCTTTGTTTAAAGAGATATCCTTTGCACTTGAACATGGAAAATGTCTTGCGATTATCGGTAAAAACGGTAAAGGTAAATCAACACTGTTAAATTATATCAGTGGAGAATTACAGCAGCAGCAAGGTGAGATCACGATGCACCCTGCCACCCGGATGGCACATTTTGGGCAGACAAATATCGAAAGGCTCAATCTCAAAAACAGTATCGTAGAAGAGGTCAATTCAGCGGTAAAAAACATGAGTATTTCACAAATCAGGTCAATATGCGGCATGATGATGTTTTCGGGTGAAAGTGCGGACAAGAAGATAGCAGTACTTTCAGGAGGAGAGAGAAGCCGTGTGATGCTGGGAAAAATCATCGCCACTCCTTCTAATCTGCTGCTTTTGGATGAGCCGACAAATCACCTCGATATGTATTCGATTGATGCACTGTGTGAGGCGATTGAAAAGTTTGAAGGCTCAACCATCATGGTCACACACTCGGAGATGCTATTGCGTCGCCTGGCAGATGCATTGATCATCTTTCATCAGGGTGGGGCTGAATATTTTGATGGTAATTATGATGATTTTTTAACAAAAATAGGCTGGGAAGAAGAGGGTGCAATCAAGCCCAAGAAAGAAAAAAACAGCAGTAATTACTCAAAAGAGTACAAAAAAAAGCGTGCAGCACTGATACAGGAGCGCAGTAAGCGTGGAAAATCTTTTAAAAAAGAGATTGATTTGTGTGAGAAAGAGATCATACTCCTTGAAGAGAAACTGGAAGAGGAAAATGAACGCCTCATACAAGCCTCAAACAGCGCAGACAATCAAAATCGAGGGCTTAATGTCAGTCGAAAAGCCATACAAGCCTCAAACAGCGCAGACAATGCTGTCATGATAGAAAGTGCACAAAACAGTGCGAAACTAAATGCTGAGATAGAAGTTTATTTTGAACGGCTCGAAGCAGCATCTGAAAAATTATCAGCAGTGGAAGAGACCTATGCAGAGCTTTTGGATGCTTTGGAACAGGGAGTGTAGCATGCAAGAGTTATTGACACTTTTAGCTCTCAAAACTACACTCAAAGAGCATCAAATCAAAAATATACTCACTTTGATTGAAGAAGGTGCTACGATCCCTTTTATCGCACGCTATCGCAAAGAGATGACAGGCGGAGCGAGTGATGAAGCGCTAAGAGAATTTGCTGAGGTTTACAACACGGTAAAAAAGATGGTTGCAAGACGAGGCGAGATTATCAAACTTCTGCGGGAAAAAGGAGATCTTGAAGAGAGACTGCAGCAACAGTTGATGCAGGCTGTGAGTATCACAGAACTGGAAGATATCTACCGTCCCTTTAAAGAGAAAAAACATACACGTGCCAGCACAGCGATAAAACAAGGGCTGCAACCGCTTGCCAATAGACTGCAAAGTGCAAAGTTAAGTGAGCATGAACTTAAAAATGAAGCTAAAAAATTTCTAAAAGGTGATATAACAAGTATCGATGATGCGATAAAAGGTGCACAGGATATCATCGCTGAGCGTTTTTCTGATCTGGCCAAAGAGCGGGAAGTCCTGCGTGAACTTACCTTAAAACATGGGATATTGGAAGTCAAAGCTGCCAAAGGTTTTGATGAAAAAGGAGTCTTCTCAAAATATAAAATACATAGTGAAAAAGTAGCTTATATTCCCTCACACCGATACCTGGCAATCATGCGTGGTGTCCATGAAAAAGAGCTTAGTGCAAAAATCACCATCGATACCGAGCGCTACTATGATACACTCTATCGTTACAAGATCAAACGTGATGCCAGCTCTTCTAAAAAGCTGCTTTTTGAGGCATATAAAGATGGATTTAAACGTTTGCTTTTCCCCTCGATAGAGCGTGAAGTGCACCATTTGCTTAAAGAAAAAGCAGACCGTGAAGCTATTGCTGTCTTTGGCAAAAACCTGACCCAGCTTCTGATGACACCACCTGTAACCAAAAAGATACTGCTGGGAGTGGATCCTGCATTTAGAACAGGATGTAAACTCGCTGTTATCGATGAAAATGGAGCTTATCTAGACTCAGGAGTCATCTATCCAACAGCACCAAAGAATGATTATGAAGGCAGTAAGCGTACGATAATGGCACTGTTGAAAAAGTATGATATCCAGGGCGTTGCTATCGGTAATGGTACCGGTTCACGCGAAACGCAGGATTTCTTTGCCAGACTCAATAAAGAGTTAAAAAGTCCATTAAAATATACAGTCGTATCGGAAGCTGGCGCATCGGTCTATTCGGCGTCTAAAATCGCCGCAGAAGAGTATCCGAATCTGGATGTTACGATTCGGGGAGCCATCTCTATCGCACAGCGTCTGCGTGATCCGATGGCAGCATTGGTCAAAATCGATCCAAAATCTTTGGGCATTGGGCAGTATCAACATGATGTTGATCAAAAACTGCTAGAACAGAAACTGCATGAAAATGTAGAAGACCTGGTAAACTATGTCGGAGTAGATGTGAACTCAGCTTCTGCGTCTTTGCTCTCTTTTGTCGCAGGGGTAGGTCCAAAAATAGCGGCAAATATCATCCGCTATCGTGAAGATAAAGGGCCATTTAAAAGTAAAAGTGAACTTCTAAAGATCAAAGGTCTGGGGGCGAAGGCCTATGAACAGTGTGCGGGATTTATCCGTATCAGAGAAGGTCAAAATGTACTGGATAACACAGGCATACATCCAGAGAGTTATGCTGTGGTACAGAAGCTGGAAGCCTATCATGATAGATCAGATATACAGGCACTGGCAGCGATGCTGGGAATAGGGGAAAGCACACTCACAGATATCATAAATGAGTTAAACAAGCCTGGTTTTGACCCACGATCCAAACTGCCTGATATACCTTTTCGTGATGATATTACTGATATCAAGATGCTTAAAGAGGGATCTGTTGTTTCCGGCGTGGTGAGAAATATCGCTGATTTTGGGGCATTTGTAGATATAGGGCTGAAGAATGACGGGATGATTCATATCTCCAAGATGAGTCAAAAACGCATATCCCATCCACTGGAAGTACTGAGTATCAATCAGTATCTGCCACGAATAGAAGTGATCATGATAGATTTGGAGAAGGGCAAAGTAGGTTTGAGTTTGGAAAATGTGGCATGAGAAACAGGAGCGGACGAAAAAGAGGAACGGAAGGTGCAGGATACCGCGAGAGATGTTACCGCTGCTATCGACCAAAAAGCACCTGTATGTGTGAAGCTATCTGCCCTGTTGAAACGCAAACAAAGTTTGTGATTTTGATGCATAATAAAGAGTTTCAAAAGACCAAAAACGGCACGGGGATATTTTCGCATCTGGCATTGCCAAACTCGGAGCTTTTTGTGGGTATAGATTTTTCAGAATATGACCGTATCAATGCGATTGTAGAAGATGAAAACAACAATTGTTATATCCTCTATCCTTCATCCAAAAGTCAGCCTTTAAATACGACAGATATCTCTAAAGAAGGTAAAACAACGGTTATTTTTATCATCGATTCAACGTGGGCATGTGCCAAGAAAATGATGCGTTTGAGTCGTAATATCACTGATTTGCCCCATATCAGTTTTTTGCATGAGCGTGTGTCGATGTTTCATATCAAAGAACAGCCAGCCGATATCTGTCTCTCGACTATGGAGTCTATCCATTGTGTGTTGGAACTGTTGAACGCACAGGAAAAAGAGCAGATAAGTGAAGAAAAACTGGATGCATTTTTAAATCCATTTCATAAAATGGTGGCGTATCAAATGCAATATACAAAGGAGTTACATGGAGATTAGAGTAGTCGTTACCGGCGGCACCATCGCTAAACAATATGATGAAATCAGTGGTGAACTGCACTTTGATGAGAAACATTTTGAGAAGATTGTAAAGCAGGGCAGATGTGAAGCTAATTTGAGAGTCGAGCATGTGATGATGAAGGACAGTCTGGAGATGACAGACAAGGATAGAGCAATCATCTACGATGCGGTAAACAATGCCAAAGAGAGTGCTGTCATGATCATCCACGGTACCGACACGATGGTACATACCGCGCAAGCTCTCTCCTCAATAAAAGAAAAAACAATTGTCCTTGTCGGGGCTATGATACCGTATGCATTTAAGCAGTCTGATGCACTGTTTAATGTCGGCTGTGCGATTGGTGCAGTGTCTGCGTTGGATGCGGGTATATATGTTGTGATGAATGGCAGGGTATTTGAGTGGAATCAGGTGGAAAAAGACAGGATAAAAGGTGTTTTTAGAACGCTTCATTAGTGCTTGGATGCGATCACTTTGCGGGATGAATTGTACAGTAGGTCATTTCAGTAAATATAAAGTTAATTTATAATACTATTTTGTACAAAATTTATCTTAATATAGAAAAAGGATTGAAGTTATGGGTGTTATTAAAACTCTTTTAGCGCTAATTGGCGCCATTGTTGTTGCAGGTTTGATTTTTGCATTTGTGAAATTTGGAGGTATGATCGGTCAGGTATCTAAGCTGGATCCAGGTGCTATGAGTGCTTATATGGAAATGGGACAGAAAGTTATGGCTACAGGTGATCCATCTGAAGGTATGCTTAGAAGAGTGAAAGTAGATGATGATGTTAGCAATGACGATATTTTAGAAGCAATGAAAAGTATCGCGGGTGAAGAAAATATGCAGCTGGTTGGTGATACAACGATGTTTGATGGTTCTGTTGATGAAAATGGCAAAAAAACAAAATATACCAGAATTATTTCATTTTGCAGCCGTACCATTGCAAAAGATTTTCTAGATCACTCAGCAGGGTTTGGTATCTTTATGCCATGTCGTATTATGATTCGTGAAGATGATGAAGGACATAGATGGCTTTATACAATGGCTTTGGACTTAATGATTCATGGTGGTCATCCATTACCTCCAAAATTATTGGCAGAAGCAACGCATGTAAAAGAGACGATGTATAAATTAATGGATTTACCTGCAAAAGGTGATTTCTAATCTACAAATCTAAAGAGCAATAGACTTATCCAGTATAGGTCTGTTGCTCTCTTTAACAACTTCTTGGGGCAGTACTTTGATGTCACGCCGATGTAATTTTTCACCTTCATAGATATAGATAGTTGGCTGTTGATGCATATATTCATTCATATTTGTAAAAGCCTGCAGTTCTATCAGTAATCTTTCATTTTGCTCTTGTTTATATTCCCATGAGAGTTTATAGTCATCTCTAAAGCGAAGCAATGTACCATGTGAGCGTTCGCTTAGAAAATACCAGTTTCCACTGCCGTCTTGATAATAGCCTTTTTCTTCTGGATTGTGTGGTACTTCCTCGTTTGTTACCAAAAATTTAATGACTTCTTTGTCTTCATAATAATTTTCTATTTTTTCATACAGAATATAGTCAATATTTGGAATTTGGGGATTGTGATATCCCAAAGGTGAAGTGCCTACTAGCGAGAGGAAATTTAAATCAAAGTCCATCTCTTCTATGAGTTGATAACAGATCAGGGAGATATTTTGCATACTGTCTTTTTGTACATCCAGAATGTATCTGCTATCATCATCCTGATGTGAGAGAAAATAGCGTGTACAAAGATAATTTTGTGCATTTTCAAATTCTGTTATATCTGTACATTGAAAATAATTTCTTTTATTTCTAATCATTATCTTGACAGACATTCCTTTTTCCAAATATAACAATCCACTCATTTTTATACCTTTTTATTGGGCTATTTAAGTACTAATCGACATAATTTAAATTTTCTTTAGCTTTTTTATAATTATTTGTATTTTATATTGATTA
>JANTGR010000037.1 GCA_024762875.1 Sulfurospirillum sp. | reverse complement strand
AACCAGCCACCATCAAAGGTTTCAGGCAGACAAAATGCTGCTTGATATACAATCAAAGTCTAACTTTGGGAATGGATCTATTTTTGGGGGCAGGTCAAATACACCTCTTTTGTGAACGGACTCTACAGCCATTTTACAGCGCAGCCTTAGTAAATAAGTGTGTTTGTTCAGAACACACGATTGATTAAACTTTTTTCCTAAATAGTCGATATCATTCTTAGAATAGTAAATTTTAAAGGGTATTCCTATGTTTAACGTAAAGTCAATTTCTACAAAGATTCATATTCCATTGGCATTATCATTAATTGTAAGTTTAATCATCATTGTTCTGGTTTCTATGTCTGGACAAGAAGATATCGAAAAAAATGTATATGAAAGTGAATCCACTGCGCTGCGTACAGCAATGGAAAAATCCTTAGAGGTCAAAAAATCTGTGACGATCACAAATGTTTTGAGTATTGCACAAAATCAAGACTTCATTAAAGCACTGAAAACGGGTGACAAAGCACTTGCCTTAGCTGCCGGGAAGAAGCTCCTTGAAAGCTATAAAGAAAATACAAAATACAAAAATATGAAAATTCATCTTCATACTGCAGATGTAAAAAGTTTTTTACGTGTATGGAAACCAGAGAAAAATGGTGATGATCTCAGCAGTTTTAGACATACGATCAATGAAGTGGCTAAAACACAAAAACCGCTCTCTGCGATTGAGCTGGGAAAAGCAGGGCCTACCTTTAGAGGCTTAGCCCCTATCAAGGATCAGGCGGGTAACTATCTGGGTTCCATAGAGTTTATGATGGGATTTTCTTCTAACATAAAAGAAGTGCAAAAAAGTTTGGATGGTGAAGCACTGCTTCTTTTGGATAAAAAGTATCTCTCTATTGCCAAAAAGCTAAGTAAAAATCCAATGGTTGGAAATTATGTAGTGGCGCAAGGTAAAAAAGTGATGAATAAAGACTTGCTCAATGATATGCAAAAACATCCAGAGTTGACATTTATGGATTATGCGATTTTAGATAACTTTTTTATTACAAAGGTACCATTGGCAGACTTTCAAAACAATGTTATAGGATATATGGTTGTTGGTAAAAAATTGGAGACAGTGCAAACTGTTATTGGTCATTTAAAAGAGATAACTACCAAGCAACTTATATTTGCGGTTATCGGTGATCTGTTTATTTTGGCACTGTTAACATTTATTATCATGATAACGGTCAAAAGACCACTTGCTAACCTGATCTCTACCACAAAGGATCTGGCAGATGGGGAAGCAGATCTGACAAAAAGATTAGAAGCGCATTCAAATGATGAGATAGCGGATACCAATAATTGGATCAATGCGTTTATTCAAAGGATACAAAATACGATCAATGATGCAAAAGAGACAGGAAACCAGAATAGTACCATTACTAAGGAGTTCTCTGCGATATCGCAAGAACTGAGGAGACGCGTCTTGGAGAGTGCAAAGATTATTGAAAATCTGCATGATAGAGGTGAAGGGATACATGGGACTGTCTCCTCTTCATTAGAGGTCTCAAATGGTGCCATGCTGAGTATTGAAGAGACAAAAGCAAATCTCAATGAAACAAAGAATATTCTCTTTGAACTGATCTCAAAGGTCGAAGAGAATTCACATAAAGAGTTAGAACTCTCCGAAAAATTGACACATCTAACGAGTGAGGCAAATCAAGCAAAAAGTGTGTTAAGTGTCATATCAGATATCGCTGAACAGACCAATCTGTTGGCACTAAATGCAGCGATAGAAGCAGCACGTGCCGGGGAACATGGTCGTGGATTTGCTGTTGTTGCTGATGAGGTACGCCAGCTTGCAGAGAAAACACAAAAATCTCTCACAGAGATCAATGCGACGATATCTGTGATTGTACAGTCCATTATGGATGTCAGTACAGAGATGAATCAAAACTCTGAAAACACACAAGCGCTTGTGGTACTCTCTTCTAAAGCAGAGTCTTATATGAATGCGTCTTACGATAAGATAGATAGTACAACAAAGGCAGTAGAAGAGACAGCCCACTCATCAGACAATGTTTCACAAGAAGTGGCAGAGATGCTCAAAAGAATATCACAGATCCACGAATATGGTGAAGAGAATGTCACTGAAGTACAAAATATGGACAAAAGTTTAAAACATCTTACAGACTCTACAGATAGATTAAACAAAAAATTAGCACATTTTAGAACGTAAGATATATTTCTCTTATCATGATAGCAGGTGTGTTGGGAGTGTTCTAAAATAGGTTTGAAAGTTATCCTAAATTTGTAAGGGGTTGATAGGCAGAGGGGTGTATGTTAATCAATACACCCCTCTTGCTATCTATGAGATGATCTAATCCCCAACTTATTACAGGGTGGTTAACTGGCTGGTGTGTCTGCGACACTGTACAGTTCTTCTGTCTCTAGAAAGGATTGTTTTGTCGATGAATGAGAAAGAGCATCTTTGCCAGTCTCACCTGTACGAATTCTTTCTACTTCTAGTACCGGAGTAACCCACATCTTTCCTGCACCACTTTCGATATTTCTTGCATTTGTCCTGATAGCCTCTTGTGCCAGCTCTTTAAAATGATAATCAGATACAACTATCTCAAGCTTTATATGCTCTTCTGCATCTTGCATCTCTTGCATAAACTTTCCTCTTCCTTTTACTTGTATCAAAGTAACACCTTCTATATTGGAAGATTTTAAATCATCCAATATATCCTTGACACAACCTACATTTACAATAGCAGTAATTAAAAACATTTGATACTCCTTTTTATTTATATACCTAAGTGTATGCATAAAATGTTCTGGTAATAATATATCAAACATGAGATGGGTATTTTGTAGATGAAAAAGAGCCAAAATCAGAAGTGATATTTAAATGCGATAACTTTGCCACCAAAACAAATATATACAAATATAGGAAAATGATTATTGTAAAGTTCTTCTATTTATTAAGTTAGAGGTGTCTGTGGTTATTCATGAGGGAATAGGCATGGTAAAAAAATCATAATATACTGACACTTTGCAAAGAATCTCTAGAAACATTTCTTTTCAATACCATAGTTTGTATATTTATTGAAATCCCTCCATTTAAAAGGTCAAGTAATATTGACTTAATATTTTAAATGGAATATAATTAAAGAAACGAAAGGTGGTAAATTATGAGAAGAACGATTGCATGGATTACACCAATAATATTATTAGTATTTGTTTTTAACAGTTGTGGAGGTAGTGGAGACGAGAAAGAAGTAGCAATGAATCATGTTGTGCATTATCATTATCCCAATATTTCTGAATTTTCATCAGAAAATAAAATGCTGGCTGCTTCTCTCCAAGATACAGAGGCTGCTCTATTACAGGCAATCTTATTGACAAATAGTTATCTTTATACAGATCCTTCCCAAACAGATTTTTCTACTTTTCGCCAAAGAGGTCAGTTGGCAATCAAAGCTATGGCTATTTTACAAGAACATATTAGCTCGACACTTTTTTACGAAAAAGAGAGTACGAAAATAGTTTTTAGCAGAGCATCAGCACCACGTATCGGTGATGAACTTGTTTCCCCTACACCGTGGGGTGGTAAGAGACCGATCAAAACTTTGATGGATAAGTACAACATTTCTGCACAAAAAGCTATGGATATTTTGGAAGAGTCTGCTCAGCAGATATCTGAGAACGCTTATAAAGAGCCATCCACATACAGAGCATGGCAGGAAGGAAGAAAAGCTGCCTGGGAAGTAGTGAAACTAGGTGGTATTGCAGTAGCTGGTGGTGCTGCAGTAATGGCAGCGGCGACGCCAACTGCTGTGTTTGTATCAGCTGCAGGCGCTTATATTATGTTTACAGGACAAACATGTAAAACAGCTGTCGCTTTGGATCACTGGGCTGCAGCTGTAACTGAAACCAAAGAAATACCTATGCCAAAGATTTTTGTTCCTGTTATTGATGCCGGTGAGATTGTCAGTATTGTAACAATGCAAAATTCTCAGGAAGTCGTTCTTTATGGGACTGACAAACTTTTAGACCTTGCCAATTCCGGAGGTAAAACTGTATCGTTTGGTGCACATGATATCAGTGTCT
Organism: Sulfurospirillum sp.; assembly: GCA_024762875.1. GTDB lineage: Bacteria > Campylobacterota > Campylobacteria > Campylobacterales > QNZT01 > JANTGR01. The sequence goes on along the minus strand of JANTGR010000037.1, from coordinate 13,860 downwards.
ATGATACTGCAATATCATTGCAGGATATTCAGAAAGATCTGGATCTTTCAAAATATCCCGGTATGGAGCCTGGAGTCTATATAACGCCAGATGGTAAAGAAATCAAGGTAATGAATATTCCTATAGAATACGGTAATATAATATCTAGGCTAAAGTCTCAAGATAGACTGATATATGATTGCCCATTAGCGTATGATGCATCTTTTGATCCAAATGGGGATCATGATATTTTTATTGGTATCAATGATAAAAATGGAGATGGTTATTTTGAAGATTATCATGAGTGCACGTACTATGCTTCTGGTGCACTTGAATGGAGTATCCCTTACACTGATGATAAAGAGAATGGTATAACAGAATTGTTTTATGAATCAGGTCAACTTAAGGAGCATGATATCTCTGTTAACGATAAACTCAATGGTACTAGCATAGCTTATTATGAATCTGGTCAAGTAGCTTTTTCCGTTCCATATGTCAATGATAAAAGGAATGGTGAATACAGAGAGTATTATGAGTCAGGTCAACTTTATAAAAAAATTCCATATGTAAATGGAGTACGGGAAGGAATAATTTATGTGTATTATGAATTAGGAGCATTATACTATAAAGTACCATATGTCAATGATGAAAGGAATGGTAAATACAGAGAGTATTATGAATCAGGGCAGCTTTATAGAAAAATTCCATATGTAAATGGAGTACAGGAAGGAACAGTTTATGGGTATTATGAATCTGGAACATTAAACTTTGAAATACCATATGTCAATGGGCAAAAAAATGGCACTGAGACATATTATCACACAAATGGGGACTACAATCTAAATCCATGGGTAAATGGTAAAATGAACGGCAATGCACCTTATTATACGAAAACTAAAGACGGCTATGAGATGACGGGTTGCGATATATATGTCAATGATATTATTACAGGATCATGTATGCCCCCTCCAAAAGATGAATCGGGTTCAATAACGGGTGGAGTTTAACTGATGACAAATCATAGATCACTTGCTTTTCCTGTGGAATGGACCATCAACATCCCGATATTGAAAAACCCTCTTCTCTGGTTCCAGCTCATGATCGTTGCACTTCTTTCGGGATCTTTTCTCATACTGCTCCTGGCGGGGCTCAATCTCTTCGAGTCTCACTGGGAGCAGATTCCATATTCTTTCACCGTAGGGATCTCTGTCGGAGTCGGCTTGTTTGCAACTTTTGCGCTGATTTTAGTTTTGCTATATCATGGAGGGGTTCCTACCAGATATATTTTGAGAGATGGCTACATAGAGCAGCATACGCTCACGCGTGCAAAAAGGGCGGGAAACTTTTTGGGGATGCTGGGATTGCTGTCCGGTAAAAGTGCCGGCATGACGGCAGCGGGTTCTACACTGCTGGCGCGATCGAGAGAGCAGATTGCCGTCAAATGGAAGAGTGTTGACCATATTGAGGTCTATCCCGATCGTCATGAGATCCGGATACTTGACGGCTGGCATACGGTGATGCAGATCATCTCTCCGGCAGATCAGTTTGACGATGTTTTACAAGTCATTCAAGAAAAGACCCAAAAAAACGGTAGGCAAAAAAAGTTTGTCAAAAATAGAGAAATGCCTGTTGGAACCAAACTCATTTTAAGTATTTTGTCTCTTATTTTCGGATTTTTACTCTTTCCCCGTCTTCCCATTCATTATGTTGGTCTTTTTACGATTGTGACAATACTTTTTGCGCTGCTTTCATTATGGTCCGGTGGATTGAAGCAACGCATATATGGAGCGATTCTTCTGGCTTTACCAATTGTCGGTGTCATCATGGCTTTTTACTATGGCGAGGTTGATATGACACCTGCTGGAAGCATCTATGCCCTGGGCATGGAAGTTCTTTTCTTGGGATATTTCTTATGGCTTGGAGCGCGTACATTCTTTAAAGGCCGTATTTAAGCTTATAGTATAAAACTGGTCTGACAAATGATTAAAATATAGCCATTATATAAGAAAAAAATGGACTCTCCTTTGCTTGTCATGATAAGCACTGCTTAAGCAAAATATATCCCATCCTCCCCATGAGACAATGTATAATTATCCATAGAAATCTCAAGTAACTTTTGAAACAAAAATTAACATTTTTAAAATTGCTGTTAAAAAAGTCCCAAAGAAAAAGGTGGTATAATGAGAATAGGTTTAAAAGAAAAAGTTGATCTATTCTCTATGGTGGTAGATAGTATATACTAAACTAAAGAGGGGGGATGATGGTGAGTAATGCACCAATACCTTTACCAAAAATATTTCAAAATCAACATATAAGGATTTTTCCATGCAAATAACCCTAAACTCCCCACTTGATATGCACTTGCATCTGCGTGATGAAGCGATGCTTCAAATTGTCGCTCCTCTTTCTGCCCATTCCTTTGCTGCGGCGATTGTGATGCCAAATCTCGTTCCTCCTGTAACCAGTATAGAAGCAGTCAAAGCGTACAAAGAACGTATCATAACAGCGATAGGTGAGGAGCACTTTACGCCGCTAATGACACTTTTTTTTCAAGATAATTATGATTATGATTTTTTGAAAGAGGCAAAAAAACAGATCACTGCGATCAAGCTTTATCCGGCAGGGATCACGACCAATTCTGAAGGAGGGGTAAGCGGGATTGATAGTGAAAGTCTAAAGATGACGCTGGATGCGATGAGCAGGCTGGACATTCCTCTGCTCATCCATGGAGAAAGTAACGGTTTTGTGATGGATAGAGAGAAAGAGTTTGTACCTGTTTATGAAGAGTTGGCACAAAACTTTCCAGACCTGACGATCATCATGGAGCATATTACGACAAAAGCAAGTGTTGAAGCGCTGAATCGTCATAAGAACCTTTATGCAACGATCACTCTACATCATTTGCTGATCACACTTGATGATGTGGCAGGCGGGATGCTGGAGCCGCATCTTTTCTGTAAACCTATTGCCAAGAGGCCTGAAGATAGAGAAGCTTTGTTAGATGCAGCATTGCAGGCACATCCAAAAGTGATGTTTGGAAGTGATTCTGCACCGCATCCACAGCATGCCAAAGAATCATGCGGATGTGCTGCAGGTGTCTTTACAGCACCGATTGCTTTGCCTGTACTGGCTGAGTTGTTTGCTTCTCATAACAAGCTTGAGAATCTACAGGCTTTTGTAAGTGACAATGCACAGAAAATTTATAATTTCACACCGGAAAAAAAGAATGTGGTTTTGGAAGATAAACCAAGCCTGGTACCTGCGATATATGATACAGTCGTGCCGATGTATGCGGGTAAAGAGATAGGATGGAGTATCACATCCGTTTCTTGATGCTCTTTTTCCCCTTCACACTTATGGCGATGGATATATCAGAGATTGCCCACAAAATCTATCAAAATGAGTGCGCTTCCAACCCAAAATATCTGGTACATTGGAACAGGGGTGAAAATTTTCCTTCTTTGGGTATAGGACACTTTATCTGGTATCCTGCAGGAGTACATGAACGATTTGAGGAGAGTTTTCCAAAATTTGTACACTATTTGTCTGATCATGATAGAAAATTTCCTATATGGCTGCAAGGTGATGCCCCATGGAAAAATGCAAAAGAGATGCAGGAAAGTCAAAAAGCCAGAGAGTTAAAAGCATTTCTTTTAGAGACGATAGATTTACAGGCTTCCTTTATGGTTGAAAGATTAAAACATCTTGTTCTGCCAAACAGACATGTTGCAAAACAGTTTGACAAAGTAGCACAGGCACCGCAAGGGTATTATCTGTTGATTGATTATTTAAATTTTAAGGGAGAAGGAACAAATCCCAAAGAGCGCTATGCTGGCAAAGGCTGGGGACTGGTACAGGTGTTAGACTGTATGCAGGGGATGGATGATGCAAAAAAAGAGTTTGCAGAGTGTGCTAAAAAAGTCTTATTGGAACGGGTCAAAAATGCTCCTCCAGCACGTCATGAAAAACGATGGCTGAAGGGTTGGTTTCATAGGATAGATACTTACAATTAACTTTTAACTTTTTGTAACGAAAAAACGATATAGTTATAAGAACTTCAACATAAGGGAAAAAGATGCGGATTTATGCACCTTGGGAAAAACGTTTCAAAAAGATAGCCACACCATTTGAACATTTTTTACATGCACAGACGACGACAGGTATCGTCTTGATGTTTATGACTGTGCTGGCACTGCTGCTGGCTAACTCTCCTCTTGCGCAGACTTATGTGCATATTTTTCATACAAAAATAGATCTGACTGTCGGCTCCTGGATGCTTTCTCATACGGTGCATCACTGGATCAATGATGGATTGATGGCAATCTTCTTTTTTATCATCGGGCTGGAGATAAAACGGGAGATATTAGTCGGAGAACTTTCCAATATCAAGGTTGCTATTTTGCCAATCCTGTCAGCTCTTGGCGGTATGCTGCTGCCGGCTCTCATCTATCTGGGGCTTAATCACAGCACAGAAGGTGCCGACGGATGGGGAATTCCGATGGCTACTGATATCGCTTTTGCCATCTCTGCTTTAGTTTTATTAGGCAAGCGGGTTTCACCGGCACTGGTGACTTTTTTAGTGGCGCTGGCTATCGTGGATGACTTGGGTGCTGTCATTGTGATTGCGATATTTTATACAGCGAAAATCAATTTTATAGCACTTGGTTTGGCTGGTGCAATGTTTGTTATCATGATAGTTTTCAATCGTGTGGGTATTCGGATGATTTTACCGTACTTTATAGTGGGATTGTTGATGTGGTTTTTTATGCTTGAATCAGGAGTACATGCCACTATCGCAGGTGTAATTGCAGCACTTTCGATCCCATCAAAACCAAAATATGCGCCTAAAAATTTTGTCAAACATACCAAAAGTCTGCTTGATCGGTATGACAATTATCCAGCCAGGGATGATCATAGACTGCATGAAGAGCAAAAAGCCATCCTGTTAAATATCCAGGATAGTATCGATGCTGTAGATTCTCCTGCAGGACGATTAGAACATGATTTACATCTTCCTGTAGCATTGTTGGTGATACCGCTTTTTGCATTGGCAAATGCGGGCATATCTATCGACTTTTCTTCGATCGGTGAAACGATAGCAACACCGGTCTCTTCAGGTATCATAGCTGGTTTGATTGTAGGAAAAGTGCTTGGTATATTTGGTGTCGCCTGGTTGGCTGTGAAACTGGGTATCGCAAAACTCCCCTTGGGTAGTACGATGAGCCAGCTCTTTGGTGTGGCATTTTTGGGTGGCATTGGTTTTACGATGTCAATCTTTGTAGCAGACTTGGCATTTATAGGCAATGAATCATTGATCTTTCAAGCAAAAGTAGGGATTCTGGCAGCTTCTTTGTTTGCTGGATTGTTTGGCTATCTTTGGCTGCGTTTTGCGTCTAAAAAAGCATGACAAGATAACAATATGGCAAAAAAAAGAAAAAGCCAAATAGAGAGAAGTGTTCAAGAGGACAAAGAAACAAACAAATGGTTTTGGTGGGAGGATGATGTACTTGTTTTTAACATACTGGGCAAACCTTCTGCAAAAATCACAAAGATTGGTAAACCATTTGGCAATCAGCTTAAAATATCAGTAGCTGCCGCACCAGTAAATGGGAAAGCTACTGACCATCTTGTAAAATTTTTGGCAAAAGAGTTTGGTGTAAAAAACAAAGATATTGAAGTTGTTTTTGGAAGAATGAATGTCAATAAGCAGTTACGGGTGATGCAGCCAAAGCGACTTCCCTCTGTTTTTAAGGAAAGATAACAATCGAGTGTTCTAAACATTCCCACTTATTCACTAAGGCTGCGCCGTAAAACGGCTGTAGAGTCGTTCACAAGTGGGTTTGTTTAAATATAGAGCATTGCAACCATGGTGCCCAATGTCAAAAGATAAAAAAGTGTCATGATCCATCCAAGTTTTCTACCGCCAAGTACAAAAACAATCCCTAGTTTCACCAAAGAATTGACACCAGTAGCGATGATTATACCATAGAGTGCGGTTATTTGTGAGATCTTGCTTCCAGCGAGTTTGGATAGAGAGAGGGTGATAGCATCTACATCTGTCAAACCTGAGAGCGCAGATACAACATATACACCAGTATCTCCGAAGCGGCCTTGAAAAAAACCAATCGAACCCAAAATCAATCCAAAAAGCAGTCCTAGTTTGAGTGCTTCTGAGAGTTCCAGGGGATTATTGACATTGTGTTGGGTGACTTCATGTGTAGCAGAAGTTCGATAAAGATAAAAAACAAAAAAGAGCCCCACTGCCGCTGCCGCCAGATAAGGGATCAACAAAAATTTTGCCAGTTTAAGATTAAAAACAGATGCTTCAAAAAGAACACGTAGATACATCAATGTTGAGGCTATGGCGATACCTCCGGCATAATTTTTTAAAAAGAGTGCTTTGATAGTATAGAGTTTAGAGAGGGTGATTGAGACAGCAGTGGATGAAACCAGACCGCCAAATATACCCGTCATATAAATACCTTTTTTTGTGCCCAGTATTTTGGTGGCGATATATCCCAAATAGGATATACCCGCTACCAGGACAACCATCAACCATGTTTGATAAGGGTTGAGGACATGCCATGGATCAATAGTTTTATTTGGCAATATAGGCAAAATGACAAAAGTGATAAGCAAAAAAAGTGCAGTTGCCGAGGTATCCTTTTTGTCTACATGCTGTTCCAGCAGGGTGAAACTACTTTTAAATTCTAAAAGTACCACGATGATGACGGCTAAAAATACCGAGGCATTCAGATAACCTTCTGCGACCATCGCTCCAAGCAGAAAACTCAGCAGTGCCGCTACTTCCGTTGTGGCGCCGCGGTATTTATCATGATAGAGTTTATAGATAAAAGCGGTGATAACCAAAGCAGCCAAAACCAACAGCGACAAAGGTAGAAAAAATGGTATAGTATGTTGTATCCAGGCACTAAGATAGCCAAAGAGTGTGATGAGAGTAAAGGTTCTTGTCCCTGCAAATTCTTCTCTCCCCCTGTGCTTGTAGTAGATTTCTCTTTGCAGTCCAATCAGCAATCCGATTCCGATGACTACAAAAATATGTTTGACAAATATCAAATCTATATCATGCATTTTTCATCCTTTTATCTTTTATATATTTTATCCATTTGACAGCTTCAGTGATCAAAAAGATAGGCAGTGCTGCGGCAAAAAGTATGCCCCAGTCTTTCCATCCAAGTGCAGTAGTATGCAGTGCTTCTTGTAAAAATGGTACATAAACAGCACATACCTGCAGCCCGATTGTGATTGCAACTGCAAGAAGAAGCCATTTATTTGCCAGCCACCCCGTGCTTTGACCCAGGGGACCATTGAGTGAGCGAAAATTGAAAACATTGATTTTTTCCAGAATGATGATGCCTGTAAAAGCAACTGTTTGTGCCAACATCAGGGCTTGTGTCTCATCTGTACCGGCTGAGAGATAATAGTGATACAACCAGAGTGTCATACCTCCTATATAAGCTCCCAGAAGTAAGATGACCAACATACTGTAGTTTGTCAAAATCATTTCATCTTTATCTCTTGGCGGGCGTTTGAGTACTCCTTTTTCTGCTGGTTCCAACCCCAGTGCAACAGCTGTCATTCCGTCTGTTACAAGATTCATCCACAATATCTGAACAGGCAGGAGGATTAATGGTCCGCCCAGTATGACGTTCACAAAGATAGCGATGATTTCGCCGGTATTTGAAGAGAGCAGATAGCGGACAAATTTTTGGATATTGTCATACTGCCTTCGCCCCTCTTTCAGTGCATTGATGATAGTTGCAAAGTTGTCATCAAGCAAAACCATATCAGAGGCACTTTTGGCTACATCAGTTCCTTTTTTTCCCATAGCGATTCCGACATCAGCCTGTTTGAGAGCAGGAGTGTCGTTGACGCCATCGCCGGTCATTGCAACGATATGGTTCATTTTTTGAAGATTTTGTACGATACGCATTTTATCTTCCGGCTTGGCTCTGGCAAAAAGAATTTTTTGTGTCAATAATTTTTGTAAGCTCATATCATCCATCTTTTGAAGCTGGTTTGAGGTACGTGTCTGCTCAATTTCCAGTCCTACATCTTTGGCAATGGCACGGGCGGTTTTTGGATTGTCACCCGTTATCATAATCACTTTCACTCCAGCAGTTGTGGCTGCCTGTATCGCAGCGGGCACTTCCTTGTGCGGTGGATCTATGATGCCGGCTATACCTAAAAAAACAAGATTATTTTCGATACTTTTGGCATCCATTTTACTCTGTTTTGACACATTTTTATAAGCCAATGCAAGTGTTCTTAGTCCAGACTTTGCCATCTGCTCATAAGCCTGGATGATCTTTTGTCTCATCGTCTCATCTATCTCAACAGGTTTTGAATCTATCATGATAAAGCGGCTGCGCTCTAAAATGACCTCAGGAGCACCCTTTACAAAAGCAGCTAAATGGTCACCATCATGATAGAGTACACTCATGCGTTTTCGTTCTGAATTGAATGAAAATTCACTTACCGGCTGCTGGCGCTCATCTTTACTCATCCATGCTTTATAGGCTGCAACGATGAGTGAAGCTTCTGTAGGCTCACCGATGATATCCCAGGACTCTTTTTCTTTTTGAAGTTGGGCATGATTGCACATCAGTGATGTTTTCAGAAATAGTTTTAAGTCATCATCTTTTTGATAATCATAACGTACACCATCCTTCTCAAAATGTCCTGCAGGATCATACCCCAAGCCGGTAATATCTAAAGTCGTATGTGCAAGCCAAATCTTTTTGACCGTCATCTGATTTTGTGTCAGTGTCCCTGTTTTATCCGTGCAGATCACTGTTGTAGCGCCCAGTGTTTCAGCTGCCTGTAGATGGCGCAACAGTGCTTTTTGTTTGACCATCGCTTTAATGCCAAGTGCGAGGGTGATTGTCACCACAGCAGGAAGTCCTTCAGGGACAACAGCAACGGCCAGGGATACTCCTGTTAAAAACATCTCCAGGAGATCTTTACCCAGCAGCCAGCCTGTGACTGCAACCAGGAGTGAAATCAACAGTGAAAAAATCCCCAGTTTTTTACCCAAAACAGCCAGCTTTTTCTGTAGTAACGTTGGCTTTTGTTCAACACTTTGTGTCAATTTGGCAATTTTCCCAAATTCTGTTTGCATACCGGTAGCTACAATGATGCCTTTGCCCCAGCCGTTAACTACTGTAGTACCCATCCATGCCATATCATTTTGTAGTGCCAGGGGACTCTGCTTTGCTACGGGGTCGTGGCTTTTCATGACAGAAGCAGATTCACCAGTCAGTGCGGATTCATCTACTTTGAGATTGCTCACTTCGACAAGCCTTATATCTGCGGGAATATGATCTCCTATCTCCAAGATGACGATATCTCCGGGTACGAGTAATTTGGCATCAATTATTTTTTCATCTTTATCTCTGATAACTTTGGCTGTAGGATGCAGCATCTTTTGGAGTGCTTCTATCTCTTTTTGGGCTTTGTACTCCTGGACAAATCCCAGGATACCATTTAGTATGACAATGATCATGATAGTGACAGCATCAGTGATTTCTCCAATAGCAAGGGAGATAAGAGCAGCGGCGATAAGGATCAGGATTAAAATGTCTGTAAATTGGCGAATCAAGATGAGATACCAGGGTGTTTGATTGATTTGACGCAGGTTATTTGTACCAAAATGGGCTAAACGTTTTTTGGCTTCATCAGGGCTGATACCTGTTTTGGGATCACTCTGCAGTTGTGTGAGTACAGTATGGATATCTTTACTGTGCCATGCTTCTTTCAAGAGTGGTTTTACCGCTGGCCTGGATGAGGGCACCTGATCGGTCTCTTTTCCAAATAAACGGATACAGAGCGTGAATAAAAGCGGTACGGAAATCGCTGTAAATGAAGAAGCAGCAACCAAGGCTGTGAAAAGGTGCGTGTCTATAATACCAGAAGTAAAAAGTAATTGGGCTACAATGATTTCTGTGGTGAGTCTGGCATCCAGACCTATCCCTGTGATCACTGCTTCTTTGAAGCGCATTTTATGAAGGGGTACCATTAATAATGTACCAAATAACTTCCCTAGTGTACCTGCAAGGTAGAGTACGATCGCTAACAGTGGTTCATGGATAAAGCCTTCAAAATCAATATTAAATCCAATCCAAAAGAAAAATAAAATGCCAAAAAATCCATAACTTAGCATGGATATAATCTTTTCGACACTTTCACCTGCCGGATGGATACGCGATAATACAGGCTTCAGAACGATTCCCGAAATGATAGCACCTACAACCATACCTATCTCTGTTTTTTCACTAAAACTGCCAAAAATAAAAAGAACTATCAAAAGCATAATGAGCAAAGAGATCGGTTTTTGGGGTATAAAACGCTGAATGAGGATAGAAAAATAGCGGTACATGATCCACGAAAAGAGTAAAAATGAGAGAATTCCAAAGCTAAGCGTCGTGATATCCTTCTCGATATCACTGTGAATACCAATCCAGATTGAGACAAATGCCACTAAAAAAACTTCTATGATATCATCCAGGACACCGGCACCGATGATATAAGTGCCAATTTTGGTTTTGATCATCTTAAACTCATCCAGTATAGGTACGATGACTGCCTCAGCCGTAGGCATCCTTGTCATCCCAATCACAAAGGCAATCAGCCATCCATATCCAAAAAACAACATAGCAGCCATACCAAATATAAAGGGCAGTATAGTATTTAAAAGTGTCAGATACAGTATGTTGCGACTAGATTTTTTCATCTCTTTTAGATCGATCTTCAGTCCTATATAAAGGAGTAAAAAAAGTACACCCAAATCAGCTAAAAAGGAAAATATATCTTGAAAGGGTGGGGCATTTAGATGAGAGGCTTGTGGAAAATAGTGGAAAATTACACCTACAAAAAGTCCTGCAAGGATAATAGGAATCCGAAGGCGGGAAAGCAGAGTGCCCAGCATTAAAGTAGATAAGAAGATAATAGCAAGATAAAACAGAATATCACCCAGTGCGAGTTCACTCATCAATCTTCCTTTAAAAGATATAGGTTTATTATAGTTAAATTTTGATTTGAAGGTAGATTTTTGGGATCTGCCTTTGCGAAATGATGAGAATTTATAAAATATTAAGAGAAAAAAAACTACAATTTCATAAATGACCGACAGTCAGTCATAATATATTATAAAGGTTCTGTATGGCAATTGTTGTAGATAAAGTACAAAAAAGAAAAGATATTGCTCTTTCATGCAAGTCACTTTTTATCAAGCAGGGAATCAATAAGTTGACAATTTCTCAGATAGCAAAAGAAGCGGGTGTGGGGAAGGGGACAATTTATGATTATTTTAAAAACAAAGAAGATATCGTTTTTGAAATAGTCAACATTCTGATGCAAGAACACAATCACATAAAAGAAAAAAATCTTGCCAATCTTTTTTCCACCAAAGAAAAAATCAAGCAGTTTTTTAGCTTTTTTTACAGTGATGAGGACAAAGAACTGCGTGAACTTTATAAAGAGTTTGTCTCTATCTCACTGGTCAATCCCAATGAAGAGATGATTCATTTTCAAACAAATTGTTTTGAAAATTATCATCGATGGTTTGAACAGATTTTACAAGAAGGTGTGGATAAAGGGGAGATAACCCCTAAGGCACTGCATTTTTCCAAAGGATTGTTTGCTACGGCTGAAGGGATTTTTATAGCCAATGTCGCGACCAAGGCGATTGAAGATATACAAAAAGAGTTGGATTTGTATATCGATACACTATTTTCTTTAATTGAGGTGAAAAAATGAAAAAATTATGGTTATTAGTACTGCCGGCATGGCTTTTTGCACAGAATTTAAGCTCACTCCTGGATGCTGCTCAAAGTGCCAATCATCTGTTAAAATCCGCCAAGATTAATGTGCAGGCAAAACAAAAAGAGCTGGATGCGCAAAAAAGCAGTTATTATCCGACAGTCGATGTGGGTGCAGCGTATGTCAGTTATGACAAGTATATACAGTTTCAGGCGGGCAATACGCTCAATGTTTATGCCAAAGCGGGGATTGACCTTTTTGACGGATTTAGAAAAAGTTCCCTGGTAGCACAAAAAAAGAGCCAGCTCAAAGCGAGTCAATATGATTTAGCCTACAATCAAAAATCACTTTCACTAAGCATTGTACAGGATTATTTTAACATCAAAAGTGCAGAAGCCTCATTGCAGGCTTTGCAAGAAAAATCAAAACAACTTCAGGCAGATATCAAAAAAATCAAAAAATTTAAAAAAGCCGGTTTGGCTTCACAGGATTATGTGGATAAGCTGCAAGCGAGTTTCGAAGCAAACAGATATAACCTGGAGTCTTTGAAACTAAACATCCAAAGATTGAAAAACTATCTCTCACTCAAAAGTGGTATGCAGATAGAAACATTAGACGATGCCCATTTTTCAACTCCAAAAAACCTCACATTCCAACCGAGTGAAGCAGTCAAATCACTGGAGAAACAAGCTGAGGCATTAGCATCTGCATCTAAAGCAACCAATGCGGTCTATTATCCCAATGTACGACTGGAAGATACTTACGGATATTATGAGTATTCACGCGATAGTGGTGTCAAAGCTTTTGGTATAGAGCAGATTGATAAACAAAACAAAATTATGCTTATCGCCAATATGCGTCTCTTTGACAATGGTGCAGCAAAAAAACAAAAACAATCTATCCTCTTACAAGAACAGGCATTGCAAGAGCAGATAAATCAACAAAAAGAAGAAGAAGCCATCCGATATAAACTCTCTATGAATACACTGCAAACTGCATCGGTCAATATTGACAGTGCCAAAAGTGCTTACAGCGCAGCGACAAGTGTGTACAAAACAATCAAAGCCAAGTTTAACGCAGGGATTGTTGACCAAGTGACATATCTGGATGCATTGAGTCAAAAAACAGCATCCCAGGCGCGTTATCAAAAAGCACTGAATGATTATGAAATCGCTAAAGCGACTTATCTCTTCACCGCCAATAAAAATATCAAGGATTACATCAAATGAAAAAATTACTCACAATGATCACACTTACAGCACTTATCATGATAAGTGCCCAGGCAAAAGAGATATATGCTACTTTTACAGTGCAAGCCCAAAAGAGTGCCAATTTGGCATTTTCTGCCAGCGGTATCGTGGATACAGTTTTGGTAGATATTGCCAGTGAGGTAAAAAAAGATGTGACTATGGCAAAATTACAAAATGATGATTTAGAGGCGATGCTCTCCGTGACAAAAACGGCTCTGAAATATGCCAAAAAAGATTATGAACGCCAGTTAAAAGTGAAAAAGATCATCGATCGGGCACAGTTTGACCAGTATGCATTTAAATATGACAATGCCAAAGCACAGTTGAAATACCAACAGGCCCTTTTGGATAAAACGATTTTAAAAGCCCCTTTTGACGGTATAGTTTTTGACAAAAGTGTTGAAGTGGGTGATGTTGTCAGCGGTGCGATGATTCGTACGATATTTAAAATACAGAGTATTCATGACAGAAAACTGGTACTCGAATTTGACCAGAAATACTGGAACGATGTCAAAGTCGGTGACATATTTAACTATAAGCTTGATGGAAGTGAGAAAACATACCAAGGGAAGCTTTCCAAAATTTATCCGGCAGTTGATGGCGATAATCGAAAAATCAAAGCAGAAGTAAAAGCCAAAGATATACCCGTGGGGCTTTTTGGTGACGGCACGATTATAGCCGCTGAAAAAAACTAGGTCAATATGTATAAATTAGCTATTAACAGACCTATCGCTACACTGATGTATGTGATGACATTGGTGATATTTGGCTGGATGAGTTTTAAGGCGATGCCGGCAGCTCTCTTTCCCAATGTAGATTTTCCGATGGTCACCATCAAGACTGTTTATCC
>JANTGR010000036.1 GCA_024762875.1 Sulfurospirillum sp. | reverse complement strand
CTCAAGTAGCAAAGAGCAATCAGATGCTACAGAGGGTGGCATAAGGATGAGGGAATTTGAAAAAATGAAAAGTTGTCTTGACCTTTGGGGTGGAATACCTCAGCGGATTATTGCTTATGAAAGAAGACGGTGTACTACAAAAAAGTTAGATTTTGGTGATGAAAAGTATATCAAGTTTGTAGTTTTGACCAATCAGAGGTTTAAACTATAGGATGCTATCATAGTGTAAAATAGACTAAAAAGGAGCCTATCATGATAGGAAAGATATTTTGGATAGGCATCTTTTTTGCTGTACTTATATGGTCTGCGATTTACCCAAAAGATTATTTTACATGGTTTTTAGAGGTCTTTCCTGCGCTGATCGCTTTTGTGGTGATGGCGCTTACATATAAAACATTTCCTTTGACTAAACTACTCTATATATTGATACTGCTGCATGCTATCGTGCTGATGGTGGGTGGGCACTATACTTATGCTGAGGTACCGCTGTTTGATAGTATGAAAGAGTGGTTTGGATTTACGCGAAACAACTACGACAAAGTAGGACACTTTGCGCAAGGGTTTGTACCTGTGATGGTAGCACGTGAGATCGTCATCCGTAAAAAAGTATTTACATCCAAAGCGTGGATGAACTTCTTTATCGTCTGCTTTGTCTTGGCATTTTCCGCCTTTTATGAACTCATCGAGTGGGCAGTAGCCGAGATGAGCGGAGAGGGTGCAGATTCCTTCTTAGCTACGCAAGGCTATATCTGGGATACCCAGTCAGATATGGCATGGGCGTTGTTTGGTGCTATTGTGGGGTTAGTGTTGTTGAGTAGTTATCATGATAGGATGTTGAAAAATGTTTAAAACTTTTTTTGACTTCAAAGACTTGCTCAATCCCCTATGAATTTTAATCAACATTTTCATCGCAGAGAACACACCACCATCCAATCCATTAGTAGTATTTTTTTTGTGTAAATAAGTAAGGTATATTTGTCCTAATATTCTATATTCAGAGACAAGTTTTGCGTGTATTTGTTTCTTTATCCATGTGATATCGTTTATATTCAGCAGCTAAATCTTGCAAGGTTTGCCTTCTATATATATACGCATTTTTAAATTGTATTTAATAATTTTTTCTTAGTTAGTCACCCCTAATTTTCTTAATTTTTCTTTGTTATAATCGTAAAAAAGGAGATTAGTATGTTACAAGAATTTAAGAATTTTTTACTCAAAGGCAATGCTGTTGATATGGCTGTCGGTTTTATATTTGGTGCTGCATTTGCATCAATTGTTAAGTCATTGGTTGACAATATAATTATGCCGCCAATTGGTCTTTTAATGGGTGGTGTTGATTTTTCAAATAAGTTTTTAGCACTTGATGGGAAGGAATATGCCTCATTAGATGCCTTAGAGAAAGCGGGAGCACCTGCTATTAAATATGGTTCATTTGTCAATGATGCTATATCTTTTGTTATCTTAGGCTTTGTTATTTTTATGATGGTACGTACTATTAATAAGTTACACAAACAAGAAGAAGCTGCTCCAACGACAAAAAAGTGTCCAGATTGCGCAATGGAAATACCAGTCGAAGCAAAAAAATGTGGGTATTGCAGTCACCAATTTTAATTATAAAGGGAATAGAATTCTATCTTGATAAGAAAGATTGCACTTTATTCCCTGTCAAAAGAACTATAAAAATAGTCAGTTAAACCGTCATTCAAACTTACATATTTTCATAGTCCCAGCTCCCTTTTTAACGCTTTGATTACTTTAGTGTTATCACCCAGACAACACCTGCCACTTGGGTTGAGTATCTCACAGGAACAGCCTGGATTCTTCATCTTGGCTTTGATATCTTCAACGGCATTGGTTTCACCTCTCTCTTGAAGCTGGGCTCGTATCTTCTCTTTTGTCCAGTCAAAACAGTAGCATATTGTCGCTGGAGATACTCCATCTTTGAGTCCTACCACGACACGCATGTCATCTTGAGTAAGTATCTCGTCATTTCTAAAATAGACCACTTCACAAGAAGGTGTCTTACAGTAGTAAAATCCATCAAAACAGGTGAGTTTTTCTTTTGCTTTATCGGTTACAAGGTGTTCAACTGTTTTGCCTAAAACGCTTTTGGCTTTTTCATTGCATTGTGGACATGCTACTTTTTCATTGGGTTGTGGAGTGCAGCAGTCATGTGTCTGACTCCCCGTTGTGAGAGTACAACTCTCTTCTTTTGGTCTTATACTAAACATCTTAACTCCTTCGTATTATAGATAAAATATTTTTGTTGCTATCTCTTTCGCTTCTTCTTCATTGTGTGTCACATATACTAGCGTAAATCCCATCTTTTTTTGATTTCATGACGTAGTCGATTGTTGAGTGTTTTATCCCAGGCTTGAGAGAGGTTCATCCATCAAAAGGATTTTGGGTGAGAGTACCAGTGCACGTGCCAGTGCGACTCGTTGCTGTTCTCCTCCTGAAAGCTCCTGCGTGCGTTTATGTTCATAGCCAGAGAGTTCCAGCATCGCAAGTAAGTATATGTTTGACTTTTTGGGTATATCATAGCAAATAAAATAGTATAATGCTCTGTATCTTATCATGATAAAGAGTATTTATGATTTTAAACCGTTTGGCATTTTATCGTTTTTATTTTTCAAAAGTGGGGATGATCGCACCGCATTTTATCATGCAACGGGCTTTTACTCTTTTTCATACCCCTACTCCCTATATCCGCAATGAGATTGAAAAAAAGTGGCTTTTAAAAGCCAAACGTTTTCATTTTGAGACAAATGCTCATCGCATCACAGGGTATCGTTGGGGGAAAGAAGGCAATCCGAAAGTTGTGGTGGTGCATGGATGGACAGGTGTGGCTACGAGTATGCACTGTTTTATAGAGCGTTTGGTAGAAGAGGGTTTTGAAGTGATATCTTATGATGCTATTGGACATGGGGAAAGTTCAGGAAAGATTTCAACACTCTCAGAGTGGGCAGATTGTTTAAGACAGGTCAATGCACTATTTGGCAAAGTAGAAGCGATTCTTGCGCACTCTTTGGGAGCAGCAACAGTGATTGTTGCTTCAAAACTAGGGCTTAAAACGAAAAAAGTCGTATTGATTGCACCTTTTTGTAATCCCAAAGAGATCATCGATTTGTGGTTTGGAAAAAGACTTTCGATTCCGGCAAAAGTTTTGGATAAATTACCACACTATTTTTGGGAAAGGCAAAAAGAGGGATTAGTGAAGTATGGTGATAATTGGCGGGAGATATTTGACTCATCTTTTCATGTTCCATCGCTCATTGTGTATGACAAAGAGGACAAAGAAGTGAGCCAGGATAATGTTGCTGTCTGTTGCAAAATATGGCCCTGGGCGAAGTTTACAGAAACAAAAGGATTGGGACATCGGCGGATTTTGTACGATAAAGATGTTGTTTTTAACGCTGTTTCATTCATATCTGCATAGATTTTTGCTACAATAGTAGATAATCGGGCGCATTAAAAGATACCCAATCATTATTTAGGAGTCTATCATGATAAGGATTTTTTCACTGTTTTTGATCGCGCTGTTTTTCACAAACTGTTCTACAAAACATCTTTCACCTGTGAATGTTTCAGACTATTTTTGGATGGCACAACAGGAACAGAAACTCGACGATGCCAAAAAATTTGTCAAACAGGAAGATCAAAACAATATCGCACTGCAAAAAAATATCAAGATCAAACGATTTGAACTAGCTCAGGTAGAAGAAAATGGAGACTATGCCAAAGTAGCTACAAAGATCTATCTACAGGGACTTTTGTCCAATGAAAGAAAAGATGAAATAGAAGTAGATTTTGATACGATGCTTGATAAAACAGAAGATGGCTGGAAAGTCAATCTTGCCGAGACAAAAAAAGTACTTTATATAGAAACTGCTAAAAAATTGGGTACAAACCTGGGTGCAGGCATCCTCTCAAAAATAAAAGAGGGATTGGGTAATATCAAAGATTTACAAAGTATCTTTGCTGAGATGATTGACAGTTTAAATAAATCAATAGGGAAACAATAACATGTATGAATTTTTTATGTTGATTTTTATCATCATGATAGCGGGCGGTTTGGTCTGGGCATATCTGCGTTATCTGGGTGAAAAAGGAGAGAGATTAAATCTGATCAATCAGGGTATCTGTCCTTCATGTAAAAAAGAGAGTATTGAAATGGTCGATCAAAAGGGCGGTGGCTGTTCTGGAACTGCATTTGTCGAGTTTAAGTGTTCTGCTTGTGACTATCATGATAGCTTCAATATCGGTGGTGGTTCATGTGGAAGTGGAGGGTGTAAAGTATAAAATAGTTTCAAAAGTAAAATAAAACTAAACTATTTTCTCTTTTTGCCGATATAGTTTATGAATTTAACCATTCAAAATAAATTCCAGGCAAAAGGAGCCTCCCCCAATGAAAAGAAATCTTTTTAGAAATAGTATCGTCGTATCAGTTGCACTCAGTGCTTTATTGGCAGGTTGTGGATCAACTACAGCAAGTGATAACAATGGTGATAATGGCAACAGCGGTAACAAACAAACATCTATCAGTGGAAAAGCAGTTGATGGGTATTTAGAAAATGCAGTAGTTTGTTTAGATTTAAATGAAGATGGATATTGTCAAGCAAGCAGTGAACCTATGACAACAACATTAGCGAATGGTTCATTTAAACTTGATATCACACCGGCACAACAACAAAATGAAAATTTTGATAAAGCAATGTTATTGATTTTTGATGGTGTAGATGTAGATACAGGTAAAAACTTTACAGGTAAACTGATGGCACCAAATGATGGTTCTGCAATTTTAAATGTTTCTCCTATTACGACTATCGTAGCAAAACATGTACAAAAAGCTTTAAAAGCAGATAGAGGATTAACCAAAGAACAAATCAAAGAAAAAATCAAAGAAGCTAGAAAAAAAGTAGCAGATGTTTTAGAGATAGATGAAGATGAAGTAGGATTAGATCCAGTCGCAATAAAGAATAAAGGTGACGATAAACTTATCCGAAAAGCTCTCAAAATCCAAAAAGCACTCGAAGCACAACTTGCTGCGACTCAAGCCTCCAATAAAGATTTAAAAGAAAAAATTGATCATTTATATGATGCCTTGGCAGATGGTTTGGATGATATGCAGGATGGTGAAGTAGGTCTTGATAAACTCTATGAAAAAGCAGCACAAAAAGATAAATTTAAAGAAGTTCTCCGAGGTCAATCTCCTGCCGAAATGATTGCAATCGCAGATAAAATAGGAAAAAATTTAGATGATGCATTTGATGATGATGCAATAGGTGGTGATTTAGAAAAAATTGGAGCTATCACAAGAGATGATATGGATAAGATACGAGAAGGTGCCAAAGATGGAGACTTGTCGACTACTATTGAGGGAATCGTTTATGCTCCAACAAATGACTGGCTTAAAAAGTATATCGAACAAGATTTGTTAGAGTTAGGCATCAAGCCTACCCCGGCACTGGTAAATAAACTAAAAGCAGTGTATAAAAATGATGTTAGAGCAGGTGTGTTATTACGAAAAGCAGATAAGTTAAAAGGAAATGCAGATTCAGAATTGGCTGCTATCTACAAAAGAATTCTTTTACGAAAACAACAAGCCGAACAAGAAAATGAAGCTGAAAAAGCAAAATATGCTGGTGATAGTGATATCATCAAGATTCAGACACCTATGAGTATCTATAATCTTTCTCATGATGGAAATGTACCTGGATATGAAAAGGTTACTTTTACATCAGACAATACATTGGATTTTCAAGAGTATACTTATGATAAAGAGAGTGGTACTTTTGTAAAAGATACATCAGATACTAAGGATTATGTACTTGTCAATGGTAATTGGACAAATGTTTCGGGTGCCCAGACGATAGCGATCGATGAAAAAGGTGTTATTTCACTACCAACATATGGGCAAACAGCTGCATTGACACGTGAAAAGGATTTATCGTCTGAAGGATTTTTTGCTCCATTCTTAGGAGATAAAGTAGCGATGCCTGAAGGTGCAAAAGGGTATATGATCAAGGTAAAACAAGTAAAAGACAACTTTGAATTGGATGAAAAAGTCAATGACTTTAGTTCAATAGGAGACTTTATCGCAGAAGAATGTGGTGATAAATGGTTTGAAAGTTTTGATAGTCAAGATACGCGTGGAGGGATTAGTTTCGCTGGAGAAAAAGGTGAAAATGGACAATATGTATGTGATCCAACTAAAACAGAAGGAAAACTCTCAGCAGTTATAGAAACATCTACAGGTACAAAAGTAAGAGAAGATGCAGGTTCTTGGAAAATTATTACATTGCCAGAGACAGACCAAAAAGCCCTTGTAGTTGAACCATATAATAATGAGGATAATCACAAAGATCAAACATTTTTTACAGTATATGATGATGGAAGCGGAAGTAATCTGTGGAGAGGAAATATGCAAAAAGAAGGAGATAGCTTTGCTTTTCCTGCAATGAATAAAATCGCGATAGATACGCTTATTACAAGTGCGATTAATGCATTTGAAGATGGTACATTATCGAATCCATATGAAGATCCATTTACTAGTGTACAACCTACGACTCCAGTACAATCAGTACCAGGTGAGAGTATAAGTTCTCAGTTTGAGATCAATGGTTTATCATGGACACAAGTTTCTCCAACAAGAGCAGATGTGCAAACAGCTGCAAAAATGTGTACTGCTTTAGGAATGAGACTACCAACGATTGAAGAACTTAGTGACAATGCGGATACTCTTAGAACATCGGGTGTTTTACCAAATGAAGCACAAACTTCAGTAGTATGGTCATCATCTACTGATACTGGAGTATTATCAATAGGTAAAACATATGGTTATTGGTTTGATCCAGCACAAAATGTCAGTACTTTACAAAATAATACAGAAAAATATTTTGTCACTTGTGTAAAGTAAATAAAGGATAGGCTTTTTGCCTATCCTTTATTCTACAAAACTATAAAGCAGTTTTATCTCTTCAGCCCAGATACTATCATCTATCGTTTCAAGTATCAGTGGGATATCATCCATTCTCTCGTCATTCATGATAAATCTAAAAGCATCCAGTCCTATTTTGCCTTTTCCCAGGCTGTCATGACGATCGACATGAGAACCAAGATCCGGTTTGGAATCATTGATATGCATCCCCATGAGATATTCAAAACCCACGATTTTATCAAATTCTGCCCATGTTTGATCATAGGCTTCTCTTGACCGTATATCATACCCTGCTGTGAACATATGACAGGTATCGATACAGACCCCTACACGTTCTTTGTCGATAGAGTTTTCGATGAGATACGCCAAGTGTTCAAACTTAAACCCCAGATTGCTGCCCTGTCCTGCTGTATTTTCGATAACCAGTTTGACATTTTTGGTTTTTTGGATGGCTTCATTCATCGAGTTTGAGATACGCTCTAAACACGCTTCGGTACTGATTTTGTTCAGGTGGCTTCCAGGATGATAGTTGAGACGATCCAGTCCTAGTTGATCACAACGTTCCAACTCATCGATAAAAGCGTCTAAAGATTTGATTCTTTTCTCTTCTTCAGGGTGTCCGAGGTTGATGAGATAGCTATCATGAGGCAGCACATGTTTTGGGAGAATCTGGGCTAATTCCAGATTTTTTTTAAAAAGGGTTATGGTCTCTTCATCAAGCGGCTTGGCTTTCCACTGTCTCTGATTTTTGGTAAAAAGGGCAAACGCTTTTGCACCGATGGCTTTGGCATTTAGCGGGGCATTGAAAACCCCGCCGCTTGCACTCACATGTGCACCGACATACTTCATCTAGTGTAACTCCCTTAGTTTGATGATGATACCATTTTTAAGGTCTTTGAAGTAGATAGAACCCGGCGTGATTTTATACTTGATATCAAAACGGGGATCGATGATTCTCTGCATAAAACCATTGCTTGTTTTTTTGAGATTTTGGCTGTCAAAAATCGGTTGGGATGTCAAGACCTGGTTGATGAGATCATCAGGATAGGAGTCAGAAAGATACTCTTGATTAAACTCCTGCTTGGTGATGCAGTAGTGGTCTACACAGACATCTTCTGAAATTTTGAGTTTGACAAGTGGTCTGCCTACAGCAAACATCTGTAAATCAATCACACCATTTTGATTTCTTAAAAAACCGGCATCAGAATAAGAAAATTTTTGTGTTTTAAGTGTTGTGACATAGGGCACGGCATTGGATTTGTTGAGTGTTTCTTCTATAGGCTCTTGCTCAGGTTCTTCAACAGCAGGTTCTATAGCAGTAGGCTCGACTGTAGGTGTTTTTTCAACTGGCAAAATCGGTTTTTGCACAGGTTTTTGCTGTACAACAATCGGCTTTGTGCCACATCCGGCCAGTAGCAAAATAGTTGTAAATAATAAGATACTTTTTATCATAATATTCCCTTTATTTGGTCATTTGAGTGGCATATTAGCATATAATTAGTTATATAAAAGCAAAAATTAGATATATTCTCTAAATTTTAATTACTTTAAGGATACAAATGAATATTAAGACAAACAAGACCAATAGTGCAAATGCCACCGTAGATGTAACGATTTCAAAAGATATTATCAGTGAAAAAGAGAACGCTATCGCAAAATCAGCTGCCAAAGATATGAAAGTGGATGGATTTAGAAAAGGTAAAGTTCCTACACATGTTGTCAAAGCAAGATATGGTGCAAAGTTGACAGAAGATGCAAAAAATGAAGCAATCAGAGAAGCATATGAGAGTGCATTAAAAGAGTTAAACCTTGATGCATCTGCAATTATTGGTGAACCGCAAGTAACAAAATTTGAAGAAAAAGACGGCAATGTTGAAGCAGAAATAAAAATCGCACTGAGACCTGAAATAGTCATTGAAGGGTATAAAGACCTTATCCCTGAATTTACAAAACCTGAAGTAAGTGATGAAGAGGTAAACGCAAGAATCGAAGATATGTTAAAATCAGTAGCAACACTTCAAAAAATAAAAAGAAAACGTGCAGTAAAAGAAGGTGATTACGCAGTGATTGACTTTGAAGGTTTTAAAGATGGTGTAGCATTTGAAGGTGGAAAAGCCGAAGCTTACCCGCTTGAGATAGGCAGTGGAAGCTTTATTCCAGGCTTTGAAGACCAAGTAATCGGTATGAAATATGATGAAGAAAAAGAGATCACTGTTACTTTCCCTGAAAATTATCAGTCAGCTGATTTAGCAGGTGCTGATGTAATGTTTAAAGTAAAGCTTCTAGAAATTCAAGAAAAAGCGATACCTGCCGATTTAGATGAAGAGACATTGAAGAAGTTACTGCCTAATGAAGAAGCACCGACTGAAGCCTTGTTGAAAGAGAAAGTAAAAGATCAGTTAACAAACGAAAAACTGGGAAAATTATACCAGGAAGAAGTAAAACCGAAGTTTGTTGAATCATTGGTTAAAAAATATCAAATTGATCTTCCTGACAATATCGTAGAGCAAGAAATCGATATGGCATTTAGAAATGCTCTCAATACAATGAAAGAAGATGAGATTAAAAAATATACTGCTGATGAAGAGGCTGTCAAAGCCAAACGTGATGAGTATAGATCAGATGCGCAAGATAGTGTAAAATTGACTTTTATCGTAGATGAATTGGCAAAAAAAGAAGAAATTGCTGTGGATGACCAGGAAGTGATGCAAACTATCTATTTTGAAGCGATTCAGAGTGGTCAAGATCCACAAGCCTATATGAAACAGTATGAAGACCAGGGTCTTTTACCAGCTGTGAAGATGGCGATCATCGAAGATAAATTGTTTACAAAACTTTTTAGTGATAAGCTAGAAAAATAATAACAATAATAAAATATTAAAGGGTAAATATGAGTTATGTTCCGGTAGTGGTTGAAAAAACAGGTCGAGGTGAGAGAAGTTATGATATCTATTCAAGACTTTTAAAAGATAGAATCATCATGTTAAGTGGTGAAGTAAACGACCAGGTAGCATCAACTGTTGTAGCACAACTTTTGTTTTTGGAAGCAGAAGATCCAGATAAAGATATCTACCTTTATATCAACTCTCCTGGTGGTGTTATCACCTCTGGGATGAGTATGTTTGATACGATGAATTATATCAAACCGGATGTCAGTACGATTTGTATCGGACAGGCAGCTTCTATGGGTGCATTTTTACTGAGCTCTGGTGCGCCAGGCAAGCGATTTGCATTGCCAAATGCACGTATCATGATACACCAGCCTTTAGGCGGTGCACAGGGACAGGCTACAGATATACAGATTCAGGCAAAAGAGATTTTACGCATGAAAGAGAGTCTCAATGGACTATTGGCAGAGCAAACCGGTAAGTCGATAGAACAAATCGAATCTGATACTGAAAGAGACAATTTTATGTCTGCAGCAGAAGCAGCTGAATATGGGTTGATAGATAAAGTTTTGGAAAAACACTAAAGGACTGACATGTTGACACTGATAGATGATAAAGATAAACTTATCGGAAAAGAAAAGTCACCAGAAGTCCTTAAAAGAGAGAACACTTTAAAAAGTTTAAACCTCCTCTCAAAACAGGTTATCGGAAAACTTAGCAACGACAGAGTTCCTCCGACACCTGAAAACTACAAGATATACTTTGATGTACAATTAGAAAGTAAATCTTCACAGCAGAGACGTGATATCGGTGAAATCTTGGATTTTGAAGAAGAGATTGAAAGCGATCATACCGTTACTTTGGAAAAAGATATTCACAATGCTTTTATTTATATCAAAAGTATGACAGAATCAATTGCAAAAGCTTATACCAAAATCAATCAGCTGAAAAAAATAACGATTGAAAAAGAGCATGAGATTGAAACAAATCCCAGCCGATTGACACTGGTCTCATACGAAGAAGACTTGGCAGCGATGGAAGATATACTGGATAAAGAACTGCATATCATCAAAACACGTTACAATGCAACAGCAGAATTGATACGTCATTTTAATCAAAATAGCATTTATGATAAAAAATATGGTGTTTATAATAAAAAATATTTAATCAAAGCACTGGATAGCATACTCAAAAGTATCAAAAATTTTGAACATCAAAATACGCTTTTAGCTATCAAAATTGATCCTAAATCTCTGAGGAATGTACGACATCAAAAAGATAAAGCTTTAATCAATATTACTTTGTCAAAACTGTTATTGAAACGATCTAGAAGAAGTGATATTGTCGGGCATTATGATGAAAGTATTTTTATCATAATTTTAAAACATACTGATTTGAAGCATGCTCAAATAGCTATTGATCGTATCTCTGATATGATAGAGGCTGCCAACTTTATCGTTGACTCAACCAATGTTGATGTCAGGTTGGAATTTGGTGTTGCGAGCATTGATAAAAATAAAACAAAAGAAGAAGTTCTTATTGAAGCAATCGATAATCTGAAGGTATTATGATAAGAGAAATTGTAACCTATCCAAACAAGATTTTAAAACAAAAATCAACCAAAGTAGAAAATTTTGATCAGGAACTACATCTATTATTGGATGATATGTATGAAACAATGATGGCCAAAAATGGTATAGGATTGGCTGCTATACAGGTTGCTGTGCCGATCAATGTTCTTATAATCAATCTTCCAAATGAAGATGATAAACAGGAAAAAGAAGACCTGATTGAAGTCATCAACCCTACCATACTGGAAAGACGTGGATCTACACTTTATACCGAAGGATGCTTATCTGTACCAGAATACTATGAAGATGTTGAACGTGCAGAGTGGATCAAAATATCCTACTATACAAGAGAAGGTGTTGAAATTATCAAAGAGTGTGATGGGCTCTTGGCGATCGCTTTTCAACATGAAATGGATCATTTAAAAGGAGAACTTTTTATTGAAAAGCTTTCTTTTTTAAAACGTAAAAAATTTGAAAAAGAGTGGAAGAAGAAGATAAAAGGCAAAAAATAAACCATGAAACAGATGCATTGTGCAACACTGGATGGTTTTGATGCTAAAGTTGTAGATGTAGAAGTTGCTTTTGTCAGAGCATTGCCCAGTTTTTCTATAGTAGGTCTTGCCCAAACTTCTATCCAGGAATCAAAAGAGCGTATTAAAAGTGCACTCTCTACGATCGATTTTAAATTTCCTCCCCAAAAAGTTACTGTTAACCTTTCTCCTTCAGACCTGAAAAAAGAGGGCAGCCACTTTGATCTGCCTATCGCTTTACTCATTGCACTGCAAAAAGAGAATATCAATTTTAAAGGCTTGATGGCTTTTGGTGAGCTGGGGCTTGATGGGAGACTAAAAGATACCAATTCTCTTTTTGCGATTATCCTTTCCCTGGCCGAGTCTGGGCTATTATCCAAAATCATTATTCCTAAAGAGAGCTTGAAAAAGATTTCTAAAATTCCATCGCTGGAAATTTATCCGGTTGAGACACTGCAAGATGCTATCAGTATGTTAGTGAGCCCTGAAACAGCTGTTAAGTATGACAGTGGTGCTGACACAGAGGAAAAAAAATCATATAAGCAGCAGTATCCTTTGGATTTTGATGATATCAAAGGTCAGGAAGTTGCCAAGCGTGCGTCACTCATCGCTGCAGCCGGTATGCACAATATTCTTTATGAAGGCAGCCCTGGCTGTGGGAAGACGATGAGTGCCAAACGATTGCGATATATTCTTCCTCCCATGAATCATGAGGAGATACTCTACAAAGCCAAACTGGATGCACTTGATGGATTGGAACCGGATTTTGCACCTGTACGTCCTTTCCGATCACCGCACCACTCTTCAACACGTGCAAGTATTTTTGGTGGAGGCAGTAAAAATGCCAAAATAGGAGAGGTAGCGCTGGCACACAATGGTATTCTCTATTTTGATGAATTTCCTCATTTTCCAAAAACAGTACTTGAATCACTGCGTGAACCGCTGGAAGATTATCGTGTGCTCATTTCACGTGTAAACAATAAGATAGAGTATCAAACCAAGTTTCTTTTTGTTGCATCGATGAATCCCTGTCCCTGTGGGAATCTTTTGAGTAGTAAAAAAGTTTGCCGCTGTAGTGATGTGGAAGTACAACGGTATAAAAATAGACTCTCTTCACCGCTACTTGACCGCATCGATATCTATGTACAGATGGATGAAATCACCGTAGAAGACAGATCAACGATCACTTCATCCCAGATGTATGAAAAAGTAGTGCAGGCATTTAATGCACAAAAAGAGAGAGGACAAAGTGAACCAAACGGAAAAATGAATGATAGCGATATAACACAGTTTTGTGTGCTTGATGATGAGAGCCAGGGGATTTTAGATAGTGCTATCATGCGTTTTGATCTCAGTCAGCGTTCGATCAAAAAATCTCTCAAGGTGGCCCGTACGATTGCTGATTTGGAGGGAAGTGGGATGATTTTAAAGAAACATCTCCTGGAGGCATTAAGTTATCGTATAAAATAGGAGACTGTCATACCAGTATGACAAATGCAATCAATATCAGCAGATAAAAGATACTATCAAGTATGGATTTCAGGATAAGTGCACTATTTTTATCAAATATTTTTAATATTCTCGATGTTTTGATAGGCTGTTTG
This sequence comes from Sulfurospirillum sp., assembly GCA_024762875.1. Taxonomy (GTDB): domain Bacteria; phylum Campylobacterota; class Campylobacteria; order Campylobacterales; family QNZT01; genus JANTGR01. The sequence continues at coordinate 4,663 of JANTGR010000036.1, read as the reverse complement.
AGGGATTTTAAAAACCCTTTTTCCCCAAGAAGGCTGATACGTTTGATACCTGCTTTACCGTAAGTTGCAGCATGCATATAGGCTTGCTTGCTTATCCTTGGCCGGGATAGTTCAAATGATTTGAGAGCTTCTTTCCCCAGGATGTCGATAAGAGCTGCAGACTCTTTTTTAAACTGCTTGGCAAAGGCCGCTGTTTTTTGTAAATCATCTATATTGTCTGTCTTTGCAAGCAGTGTCAGTGTACTGTTTATACCAGAATTTTCGATCATCTCATAGATATCTTTGCTTACTTTTTTATAGGGATCAAGTGTTTTTGTTTTCTGGACTTCTTTGGCAGATTTGATAAGGTGTTTTTCAAGCCATGGAGGTAATTTTCCGCTTTTTTTGGCAAACTTCAAAAATGAGAGTGAACTTTTCACAGGTGTTGCAGTACCTGCACTAAAAAGTGTTGCTGCAGAAGCAGCGATACCCAGTGAAGAGAGTGCTACCAAAACTTCATCTACTTCTTGATGACGGTATTTGTGATAGCCCTCTATCGTCAAGTCGCGTAGATCGCCAAATAGAAAAAGATCACTCACCCCGGCTGAAATCTGTCCAGAGAGTTCATCACTTTTACCTTTGAGGATACCGTCAATAATTTTTTCTGTTTTATAGGCAGAACTTTCACGTTTCATCTGGATTTCTTGCAGAATTTTTTGTGCTTTGGAATCATTTTTGACGTAGGGATACTGCATAAAAAATGCTAGATACTCTTGTGCCTGTAGATATTTTCTTTCCTGTATCAGTTTTTCTGTTTTGGGCATCGGATTGATTTGATGCAGTGCCTCAAAAGGAGGAGGTGTACGCACATCATATCTATCAAAGAGAATAAAAGAGGAAATTACCAGGATGATGAAAGCCAGAAGTTTGACAATAAGCCGCATGCTTTACTTTTATCACCACTTGTTTTTGATATTTTGCCACATCCAATATATCAGTATCAAGCTTGTGACAATCAAGGCTATACCACCACCTTGTGTAATATCTGTGTCATTGTAAGATAGTTGTGAAAAATCCATATTAAAGCCTCACTTTGTTAACATTATATCATGATAAAAGTATTCAAAGAAGTTGCATCACTGGATAAAAAGTGTTATGAGCATTATCATTTGAGTGAAGATCTCTTGATGGAACATGCTGCTATGGGCTTAAAAAATGCTCTTCCTACAGAATCCAAAAAGATTCTTATTATTGCCGGTAATGGCAATAATGGCGCAGATGGGATAGCATTGGCAAGAATGATAGAGCCTTGTCATGATAGTGAAGTTTATCTCCCTTTTGGCGCTAAATCCGAGATGGCCATACTGCAGGTAAAAAGAGCCAAAAGTGTAGGCGTACGCTTTGTAGAATCGATTGGTGAAGGGTATGATATCATCGTAGATTGTCTTTTTGGATCGGGGCTTAACAGAGCGTTGGATGAAGAAAGCAAAAAGATCATCCATACTGCAAATGCCCTACAGGCTTTTAAACTTTCTTGTGATATTCCCAGTGGTATTGATATATCGGGCTCTGTCTTCTCAGTTGCTTTTGAGGCAGACAAAACAGTTACGATGGGTGCCAGAAAAGAGGCGCTGTATAGTGATGAAGCGAAAGATTTTGTTGGTGAGATAGTATGTGCCAAACTGGGTGTGGAAACAGCATACTATGAAGATGAGAGCCACACAGGTTTTGTGCTGCAAAAGAGTGATATGAAGCTTCCTCATCGTATCAAGAAAAATACCCATAAAGGGCATTTTGGTCATCTTTGTGTTATAGCAGGCAAGAAACAGGGAGCAGCAGTAATGGCTGCTAATGCTGCATTGGCATTTGGGGCAGGATTGGTAACGGTTGTAGAAAATGAGCCTTATGTGATTCCTCCGGAGTTGATGAGCAGCTCTTCAAGACCCAGCTCCTGTACAGCTGTCTGTATCGGTATGGGACTTGGAAATAATTATGATGATGAGTACCTTTCACATTTTTTACTCCATCATGATAAACCCATGCTCATTGATGCTGATCTCTTTTATGAACCTATTATGATAGAGGTTTTAAAAAAGAAAAATATCGTTTTGACACCACACCCAAAAGAGTTTACCGCACTTTTAAAACAGACAGGCATCGCTGACATATCTACGGATGTATTGCAAAAAAACCGTTTTTTTTATATCCGGGAATTTTGCAAAAAATATCCCCATGTTGTACTGCTTTTAAAAGGAGCAAATACCCTTATTATGTTGGGAGATCAACTCTATATTCAGCCATACGGAACCAACCTTCTCAGTAAAGGCGGTAGTGGTGATGTACTGGGAGGATTGATCGCTTCTTTGCTTGCACAGGGATATACTCCCTGTGATGCAGCGCTAACCGGTTCGCTTGCACATGCTTTTTCAGCACAAAATTTTACAAAAAACTCTTATGCGCTGACACCGCATGATTTGATTGACGGAGTCAAATGTCTGTAAAACAAATAGCGATACTTTTTAGCGGTGAGGGCAGCAATATGGAAGTGTTGATTAAAAAGCTGCATCAAAAAAGATTTGATGACTTTGAAGTAGAAGTTGTTGCGGCCATCACAAACAAACCAGATGCAAAAGGGATCAAAAAGGCAGATGATCTTGGAATCGATGTTATCATGATAGACCACAAAAGCTATGACAGCCGTGAAGCATTTGATATGAAACTGGTTGAAACATTACAGGATTTAGATGTAGATTTGACGATTTTAGCAGGATTTATGCGTATCCTTACTCCCGTTTTTACAGATACCATAAAAGCGATCAATATCCACCCTGCTCTTCTACCACTTTACAAAGGTGCTGATGCACTAAAAAGAAGCTTTGAAGGCAAAGAAACAACTGCTGGCGTGACAGCACATCTGGTGGTCTCAGAGGTCGACGGTGGCGAGATGGTGCTGCAGAAAAGTTTTGATAAAACGGGGATGGATTTTGATACTTTTGAAGAAAAAATTCATGCCTGTGAACATGAAATCTTTCCAAAGGCTGTGATTAAAGTACTTCAAAACCTTCACTGAGCTTTTCAAGCCGGCTGCTTTGTGTAGATATCTCTGTAACGGCCTGATCTATTTTACGTGAGTTTGATTCAACTATTTTGGATTTTTCCGAGATAGTGTGAATCTTATGATCGATCTCTTTGAGGTGATTGGACTGCTGGGTAAAGTCATTGCCAAATTGATCCAAAGTCTGTACGGTTTTATCTAGAAGTTCTCCGGTTTTTGAAAAGTTTTGATTGATCTCTTCTGTTCCATTGAGAAGATTTTGAAAGCTGTTTTGCGTTGTATTGGCATTGTCAGCTACTTGTATGATATTTTTCTGCATGGTTTTGACTATGGCATTGATATTGTTGGCATTTTGCAATGACACATCTGCCAATTCTCTTACTTTATCTGCTACGACAGCAAATCCTCTGCCATGTTCACCAGCACGCGCCGCTTCAATGGCTGCATTGAGGGAGATGAGATTTGTTTCATTGGCAATATCGGAAATAACACTGATTGCATGGTTGATCTCTTGAGAGTTTGTATGAAGATCATCTATCGCAACGATAGTCTGATCGACAGCTTTTTGTGTAGAGTGAGCATCTTGGATATTTTGTTCAATGATTTTTTTTGTGGTGACAATATCATCGATAGCAGCAGATGCTTCATCTGTGAGTCCAGTTAAATGGCTGCTTAATTGCGCATTGGAACCTAATATGTCGTTTGTATGATGTTTAACCTCTTCTAATTCTCTATTTTGTTCCAAGATATTTTGATCATTTTTTTCAACCTGCTTTGAGGTAAAGGCAGCATTTTTTACAACATGTTTAGATTGGTCTACAACATTGTCAATGACTGGTTTTATGCCATTTGCCATCTCTTTTAATGCAAGAAAAGTTTTTGATAATTCATTTTGATCTTTTTGCTTAATGTGCTCTTTTTCCAAGATATCGTTGATATCAAATTGGCCTTTTTGTACTCTTTTCATAGCAAGCAGGATTTGATGAAGTCTTGATGTGACTTCATTGCTAAATAACCATAAAATAGCACCAATCACTAAAAAGATATTTAAAAACCAGGCTGAAGCTATCATTGTTAGCAAATTTGAGAGGCTGCTTTGGTAGTTTTTTAGATCGATTTTGACATTTTCAGCTGCGATGACATCCCCTTCTTTCCAGGAAGGATGGCACATGGCGCATTTTTGTTGTGCATGTATGGGTCTTGAAAGCATAAAGAACTCTTTGCCATTGTGACGGATATTTTTAAAATGTTCTTTTTGATTTTTATATTTTTTAAAAAATGCTATCTCTGCACTTTCAAATGCAAGTGCTTTGTTCTTTGGATTGACGGGATGTAAGGAAGCCTGTTTAAAAGAGACTTCACCTTTGGAAATATCTGTGAATTTACTAAATATTTCATTTTGGATCACTTGGGGAACTTCACTGCTTTTACCGGAGAAAAATTTTTCATTTCGGCTCTCCAAGAGGACATCTGCAAAATTCAGAATTGATTTTCCCTGGGAATAGAGTTCATGTTCCAAGGAAGCTTTATTTTGTTTATAGAGGTAGAGATAGGATATTGTGGTGATAGAAAAAATGATTCCAAAAACAATCAGGGAAAACATATATCCCATTTTGAGACCGCGAAATT
>JANTGR010000035.1 GCA_024762875.1 Sulfurospirillum sp. | reverse complement strand
GTCACTGACATCAGCACTTTCATAACGTAGTCTGACACCACCTGAATATTTGGTACTGGTAAAGACTCCGTCCCCAAGATTGTCTGCCTGCAGGCTTAATACTCCGGCTAGCACAACGATTGCTGCCAAACTTAACTTTAAACTCTTCATGTTAACTCCTTTTTGGTTTATGCCGCAAATTATACTGTATAAAAAAGCGTATTTTATTGATTTTAATCAAGAACTATAATCAAAATATATCCTTTAATAAGGACTACGTTATAATTTTGCAGATAGAGATAGAAATTAGGTAAAAATGACAAGTATCAGAGAAATTCCTTTATTTAGTCAGCTTAGTGATGAAGACTTGCAATTATTAAAAAAGATTGCGGTCTTTAAATCCTTTTATGCTGATGAAATCCTTTTTTATGAAGGTGACAGTTCCCGGTACCTTTATATCCTGACTGAAGGACTACTTCGCCTGTATAAAACTGACAATAAAAATAATGAAGTTTATTTGCATCAATTTGTACCTGTTTCCCTCGTTGCGGAAGCGGCCTGTTTTGAGGGGATAAATTATCCTGCTACAGCACGATTTAGCATCAAAGGGCAGGTTCTTAAGATAAACTTTGAGAAATTTAAAAAAGAATTTTTAAAATATCCGGAGATCAGTTTACGATTGATTACTTCATTGACAAAGAAAATCAATATCCTTTCATCGGTGATTCACAAAGAGATGATTCTCTCTTCTGAAGCCAAAGTAGCTAACTTTATAGCAGAACATCATGAACTGTTTTTAACCCTGAAAAACAATCAAATTGCTTCTATCCTCAATGTCAGTCCGGAAACACTTTCACGTATGTTGACTAAGTTACAAAGAGAAGAGATTATCATGATAGATAAGAAGCATGAAGTAACCATTTTAGACTCCCCTAAACTACAAGCACTTTTTAGTTAATAGATTCTTGATCTAAATCAAGGAGTATATTTGTCCGATATGTTATAATCTATATTGAATTATATTATTTTAGGAGGTTATATGTTAGATTTAGCAAAGATTGAAAGACCGGATGATGCCAAAGAGTTTCATCCTGAAGAGGCGACAGTACCGTTTTATGAGTACAAGATAGGTGAGGGAAGGGTGATCGAGTTTGATACTTCCAAAACTGCCCCTCCGGAGCCTATGGTCAATGCGATGACTGCTTTAAAGTTCATTGATAATGATACATCGGTTCTCATGATAAACCATAAAAAACCGGCCGGATTACTGGCAAAGATCGAAGAAAATTACAATATAGAAGATATCGAAACAGATGATGGCAAGGTCAAGCTGCTCTTTACCTACAAAGTGGGTGAAAGCGAAAAGGCAAATCTCAACGATGCCAGCTGTGCCGGTTAAAAGATGGCAAAACAGTTAGCTACTGAGATGGCGCCGCCTTTTAATCTGGTGGCGCATTATTTTATCGCGGGGGCATTTTTTTATATGCTTACCTCGTTTGTATTGCCTTTTTATGCCGATGAGATAGGGGGATATTTTGTCTCGTCTTCTTTGGCATCGCTTTCTCATCAGTATCTGTTGGGATTTGTGATGATAATGATTTTTGGGGCAATGTACCAGCTTGTACCGGTCATCCTTGAGATACCGCTTTTTTCCAAAGATTTTGCGTATATACAGTTTTATATGTATGTGGTTGGATTGAGTATCATGACCTTTGCTTTTGGGGTAGATAAATTGCTGTTTTTACTGCCTTACGGGGCTTTGCTGGTCTATATCTCCATGCTGATTTTTACTGTCAACATCTTTTTGACCTATAGAAATCTACAGCGGTGGAGCATCTCTGCCAAGTTTATTTTTGTCTCGAATATATTTTTATTTGTTTCTGTAACACTCGGACTCATCGCAGCACTCAATCTCTACTATGGTTTTTTGGAGATAGATGTTTTACAGCTGGTACACGCACATATCGCCGGTGTCTTGATAGGATATGTTCTGATGACAGTGATGGGTGTGGCACTGGTTTTGATACCGATGTTTTCACTCTCGCATGGTTTTGACGAAAAACCGATTGAGCGAGGATTTTATTTTGTGAGTATTGGATTGGTGTTGTATATGGTAGCCATGATCGGTGCATTGGGATGGCTTGCGACTATCGCAGAAGCTTTGATACTCATTTCCTTTGGCTTGTTTGCCTATCAGATGTGGATTATATTTACGACGCGTATTCGCAAACAAAATGACTTCTGGGCAAAGAACATGATGGCATCATTTGCTTTTTTTATCCTTTCTATAGTGATTTTTGTGATTGCTTCTCTTTTTGGACTGGATCAGTTGCGTATGTTTGCGGGATATCTCTTTTTCTTTGGATTTTTGGCGATGATTATCATCGGGCATATTTACAAAGTATTGCCTTTTTTGGTGTGGTATCAGCGCTATTCGCCGCTGGTAGGCAAACAAAAAGTACCGATGCTCAATGACATGGTTGTGGAAAAAGTCGCAGATTGGCAGTTTTGGCTGACATTTGCCGGAACAGTGATTAGTGCGTTTGGGATTTTGATCGTGAATCAGTTTCTGTTTATCGCAGGAACACTCATGATGGCGGTGAGTGCCTTTTTGGTACTTTACAATATATATTACACATTGACCTATGGGAAGGATTTGTAATGGCTACAAAAGAAGATGTATACGAAGCGATCAAAACAGTGATCGATCCGGAAGTGGGATTTGATATCGTCTCTTTGGGATTGATTTATGATGCAAAGGTGGAAGGTGATCATGTAGATGTGACGATGACACTTTCAACCAGAGGCTGTCCTTTACATGAGATGATGGTACAGTGGACCAAAGATGCTGTATTGAAACTGCCGGATGTTAACTCTGTAGATGTCAACATCGTATGGGAACCGGCATGGAATATCTCCATGGCAAGCGATGAAGTGAAAAAAGCGCTGGGAGCTTTATAATGGGCTATCCTGCATTTTTTGACAGCGTGGAAAAAATTACACTTTTTGATCCTTTGAGTCAGGTATTGGGCAGTTTTGAAGATGGTGTTATCACTTTTGAATATAAAGAGATTGTCAAGTTGGCAGGACACAGCTGCCCGACAGTGGCAGGTGCATACCTGATGACACTGCGTGCTCTTGAAAGTCTCTATCATGATAGCTTGCCTGTGAGAGGTCAGATCACAGTCTCTTTTAAAGAAGATGAGCAAGACGGTGTTGCCGGAGTGATCGGAAATGTCATCTCGGATATCACCGGTGCTACAGAGACAAGTGGTTTCAAAGGTTTAAACGGTCATTTTGCAAGACACTCTTTGATGTCCTTTGGTGCCGATATCTCATCGAGTGCGAGATTTGGCAGAATCGACACCGGCAAAAGCGTAGATGTCTACTACAACCCAAATGTCGTACCGCCAAGCCCTCAGATGCAGCCGCTGATGCAAAAAGTGATGCAGCAAAGCGCCAGTGAAGAGGAAATCAAGACTTTTGGCAGACTATGGCAAGAACGTGTTTTTAAAATATTATGTGAAAATCAGCATAATGATGCAGTCATTAAAATTCTTCCCTTGATATAAATCAAGAAAAGGATCCTTCTTTTTTCCTATAATTATGGGGTAATAGTTCAATCTAAAAAAGGAGGCTATATGTCAATTAATAGACGTGACTTTTTAAAAAGTTCAGCAGCAGCGGCAGCAGCAAGTGCAGTTGGGATAACTGTTCCTGCGGAAGTACAGGCAGCTGCGACCAAGGGTGAAGAAGGCTGGAGATGGGATAAGGCAGCATGTCGTTTCTGTGGTACGGGATGCGGTATCATGCTCGCCACTAAAGGTGGTAAGATTGTTGCAGTCAAAGGTGACCCGGCAGCTCCGGTCAATAGAGGACTAAACTGTATCAAGGGTTATTTTAACGCCAAGATTATGTATGGTGCGGATAGACTTAAACAACCATTACTTCGTATGAATGACAAGGGTGAGTTTGATAAAAAAGGTAAATTCAAACCAGTTTCCTGGGAAAGAGCTTTTGATGAAATGGAAGTGCACATCAAAAAAGCACTCAAAGCAAGCGGTCCTGAGGGGGTCGGTGTATTTGCTTCTGGGCAATATACGGTCATGGAAGGATATGCTGCACAAAAGATGATGAAAGCGGGATTTAGATCCAATGCCATTGATCCCAATGCGCGTCACTGTATGGCTTCAGCGGTTGTTGGATTTTACCAAACTTTTGGTATCGATGAACCATCTGGTTGTTATGATGATATCGAGCTTACTGATACTGTAATCTCATGGGGCTCAAATATGGCAGAGATGCATCCTATTTTATGGTCAAGGGTAACAGATAGAAAACTCTCTAATCCAGATCGTGTGAAAGTTGTCAATATCACTACTTATAAAACTAGAAGTTCAGATCTTGCAGATATAGAGATTATCTTCTCTCCAAGTACAGACTTGGCGTTATGGAACTATGTTGCGCGTGAAATCGTGATGAGAGATGCCAAAGAGAAAATCATCGACTGGGATTTTGTGAAAAAACATATGGTATTTGCTGTGGGACCAGCCAACATTGGATATGGTATGCGAAGAGCAGGTGAAAAATCGCTAAAAGATGGCAAGTACAGTGCATTGGAAATGGAAACAATTTCCAAAGAGATGGAGAAAAAAGTCTCAGCAAAAGAGGCTCCGGCATTGGCACCGTATGGCTACAAAGAAGGCGATATGATGAAAAATACCGCAGGTACGCTCAAGCACTGGGAAATTTCTTTTGAAGAATACAAAAAATCACTTGAGCCATATACCTTGGATTATGTAGCGAAAATTGCCAAAGGTGATCCTAATGAAGATATCGAAGTCTTTAAGAAAAAATTACAAGCTTTGGCTGATCTGTATATCGAAAAAGGGAGAAAAGTAGTTTCTTTCTGGACAATGGGTATGAATCAGCATACGCGTGGTACCTGGGTAAATACACTCTCATACAATGTACACTTTATGCTCAATAAACAAGCAAAACCAGGTTCTGGTGCATTTTCACTTACTGGCCAGCCATCAGCGTGTGGTACAGCCAGAGAAGTGGGAACATTCTGTCATAGATTGCCAGCAGACCTGATGGTCAAAAATCCAAAACACAGAAAAATAGCTGAAAACAAATGGCATATTCCTGAAGGTACACTCAATCCAGTAGGAAATCAGCACATCATGAAGATCCACAGAGATATCGAAGATGGTGTTGTGAAGTTTGCATGGGTAAATGTATGTAACGCATATCAAGATTCTGCTAGTGCTAGCCACTGGATCAAAGCCGCAAGAGAGATGGATAACTTTATCGTGACTTCTGATGGATATCCTGGTATCTCTGCAAAAGTATCTGATCTTGTCCTTCCATCAGCGATGATTTATGAGAAATGGGGAGCGTATGGTAATGCCGAAAGACGTACACAGCACTGGAGACAACAAGTCCTTCCTGTAGGTGATGCGATGAGTGATACATGGCAATGGGTAGAGCTTTCCAAAAGATTTACAGTGAAAGATTTATGGGGTGAATATACCCTTAGAAATGGTAAAAAACTGCCAAATGTAATCGCTGATGCGAAAAAGATGGGTTACAATGAAAATACAACGATGTTTGATATCCTCTATGCCAACGACAGAGCCAAAGCTTATAAAGTTGATTTAGAGTCATTTCCACAACAAGGGTATGATAACTCAGAAGTGCTAGGTGATAGTAGAAATGTCAAAGGTTCGGATGGAAAAGTCTTTAAAGGATATGGATTTATGATTCATGAATATCTTTTTGAAGAGTATGCTTCATTTGGTAGAGGACACGGTCATGATTTGGCTCCATTTAATACCTATCATAAAGTCAGAGGGCTTAAGTGGCCGGTTGTTGATGGTAAAGAGACACAATGGAGATTTAATGTCAAATATGATCCGTATGCAGCCAAAGCAAATCCAGGCGGAGATTTTGCATTTTACGGGCCTTTGGCAAAAGCACTTGCACAGGGTGATTTGACAGGTATCAAAGACAAAACGAAAAAATCACTTAAAAACAAAGCCAAAATTTATGCAAGACCATACATGGATCCACCAGAGATGCCAGATAGCAACTATGACACATGGTTATGTACCGGTCGTGTACTTGAACACTGGCACAGTGGTACGATGACGATGCGTGTACCTGAGCTCTATCGTGCGGTACCGGAAGCATTATGTTATATGAATCCAAAAGATGCGAAAGCAAAAGGCTTCAAAAACGGTGAGCTTATCTGGGTTGATTCACGTCGAGGACGTGTCAAAGCGAGAGTGGAAACCAGAGGAAGAAACAGACCTGCACAAGGTTTGGTCTTTGTACCTTGGTTTGATGAGAAAGTCTTTATCAACAAAGTGTGTCTTGATGCGACATGTCCTATGTCAAAACAGACAGATTATAAAAAATGTGCAGTAAAACTGTATAAAGCATAAGAGGAACAGCAGTGAGTAAAGAGACGAAAAAGCCCAAAATCAGTGAAAGGCGGAGGTTTTTTACACTTCTGGCGCAAAACGCTGGTCTTGGCGTGATGGGGGGATTGTTATGGACGGGTTATGCCGAAAAAGCAAAAAGTGCTCCCCTGACACTCAGACCTCCTGCTGCCCTGAACGAAGATGACTTTTTAAAAACATGTATCAAATGCGGTTTATGCAGTGAAGCATGTTATAACCGTCCCAGCAATATAGACAAAGAGACAGGTAAACAGCGCCCAGCAACACTCAAGATGGCAAAAGCACAGGATGATGTCACCATCGGTACACCGTTTTTTAAACCAAGGGATATACCCTGTTATATGTGTGAAGATATCCCTTGTGTACCGGTATGTCCTACCGGTGCGCTTGATCCCATTTTGGTGACCAATGACAAACATGAACTTGATCCGAAGATGATGGATATGGGTATCGCCGTGGTTGATACTAATTCCTGTATCGCATACTGGGGTATCCAGTGTGATGCCTGTTATCGTGCCTGTCCGCTGATGGATGTAGCAATTTCTCTGGAGTATGACAGAAATGATAGAACAGGTAAACATGCCTTTTTAAAACCTATAGTACATATGACTGCGTGTACGGGATGCGGTATGTGTGAACAGGCTTGTGTGACCCAAAAGGCAGCTATATTTGTGCAGCCCCGTGAAGTCGCTCTAGGGCGTCCGGGTGATCATTATGTCAGAGGCTGGGATACAAAAGATCAGCAGCGTATACAAAACAGAGTTGATAAAGATGTGACAACACACGATAAGCGAAGTTCCCAGAAAGCGGCTGATTACTTAAACACAGAGGTAGAATACTAGATGAAGTGGGCTAACTATAAATATCTTGTTTTACGCAGATTGACACAATTGACACTTCTGTTTTTGTATTTTGCCGGCAATGCCTATGGCTGGAAAGTGCTAAGAGGTGATTTGTCGAACTCTTTGGTGATGGGAAGCATGCCTCTGAGTGATCCGTTTGCCATATTGCAAATTTTGGCAACCGGTGCCACAGTGGGGATGAATGCCCTGGTGGGTGCTGTAATCATCACTCTTTTTTACGGGGTGATTGGCGGCCGTGCATTTTGCAGCTGGGTTTGTCCGGTAAATATGGTGACAGATTTAGCCAACTGGATCAGGCGAAAACTTTACTTTGACAAGATCGAACGAAAAGTCTGGGCAAGTCGCAATATTCGCTATTATATGTTGGGTTTGGCACTGATTGTTTCAGCGATCAGTGGCCTGGCCGCATTTGAAATCATCAGTCCTATTACTATGTTGAATCGGGGTGTTATATTTGGTTTTGGTGCAGGGGCAGGATTGTTAGTGAGTATCTTTTTGTTTGATTTGTTTGTGCTTAAAAATGGTTGGTGTGGACATATCTGCCCATTGGGCGGAGTTCACGCCATCATAGGAAAGTATAACGTTATCAGAGTTGATCACAACAGTGACAACTGTACACTTTGTATGAAATGTAAAGAGGTTTGTCCTGAAAGACCGGTATTGCATATGGTGGGTAAAAGAAGTGAGTTTGTCGCTGATATTGAGTGTACAAACTGTGGAAGATGTGTTGATGTCTGTGACGACGATGCATTGGAATTTAATATACGAAATTTTTTAAAATAATACCAGGAGGTAAAAAATGAGAATTATGAAAATAATAGCGCTAGGTTCACTATGGTTTGCATCAGGACTCTATGCTGCCAGTACGGCGGCATGTGCAGGATGCCATGGACAGCATTTTGAGAAAAAAGCGATGGGTCAGTCAAAAATTGTGAAAGATATGAGTCAAGCAGATATCATAAAGGCTTTAGAAGGCTATAAAGACGGCACTTATGGTGGTGGCATGAAAGCCATCATGAAGGGACAGGTCGCCAACCTTTCCAATGCTGATATCAAAGCGATGGCAGCTCAGATGACAAGTGGCGCTGGTGTTATGACACATAAAGCAACAGAACACGCGGCAGCAGCTGCAGTGGCAGCAGCAACGACGGTAGATCTAAATGCCAAATGCTCTGATAAAACAAGAATTTCTAAAGAAGATTTAGGCAATAAAAAAGAGGTTAGTGAGTCAACACTAGGATTAAGAAAGTCAAATCTTTATACGGAGTCAGATGCAACACCCAGCAAAACTGACTATACTAGACCTGCACCTGGTGCTGCTCCAAGATTTGAGAGAGCATTTGAAAATGCACCTCCTATGATTCCGCATAGTGTAGAGGGGTTATTGCCAATTAAAGTTGGCAATAATGCATGTTTAGGTTGTCATATGCCAGATGTTGCCAAAAGCATGAAAGCAACACCGATTCCTAAATCTCACTTTGCATCATTTAGACCAGATACAAAAATTGGTGCTAAAGGGGAAGTGATTAAAGAGGGTAAAGCGATAAAAAATACAAGTGACTTAAAAACAGTCGTACATAAACTTGATTCTTTAAGTAATGCTAGATTTAACTGTTCGCAGTGTCATGCTCCACAATCAAAAGGTGATACAGATGTGGCAAATACTTTTAAACCTGCATTTACATCAGATAAGAGTAAAGGTTCATCAAACTTAATTGATGTTATCAATGATGGTGTCAAATAGTGGCAAGTAGACGGGATTTTTTCAAGGTCTTTAAACGGCCTTTGGAAAACTCTACCCAAAAGGAGGCGCTCGTGGTGAGACCTCCTTATGGTTTCAATGAATCTCTTTTTCAGAGTGAGTGCGTCGCTTGTGAGAGCAGGGCGTGTGTTACTTCTTGTGAAGAGGAAATTATCTTGATTCGTGCTGATGGTACACCGATGTTGAACTTCAGCAAAAAAGGATGTACTTTTTGTGAAGCATGTGCCAAAGCTTGTATGCCAAATGTGCTATCTCTAGAAAACCAGCATACCAGCGAAAGTATCAATGCCAGATTTATTATCTCGACAGAGGGCTGTGTCGCGCATAATGGTGTCATCTGCTTTGCGTGTAAAGAACCGTGTATCGATGATGCTATTTTGTTTAATGGGATGTTTAACCCCGTCATCGATATGGATTTGTGTACGGCGTGTGGTTATTGTCTGGGAAGATGTCCGACTCAGGCGATCAGTTATACGGCAACAGAAATAAAAAGTGAGGAGCATCTTTGAGTTTAAAAACAGCATATCCAAAAACAATGGAAAAACTTCAAAATGAAGAGATAGACGAAATCAGAAAGCTTATAGTTGTGGATGAAAATTATGATGATATAGACTCTGATGAATTTGATGTTTTTGATCCGAGTGAATATAATTATCTGGTTTATATCACACAAAGACTGCAGGACGTTCTTGGTAAAGAGAAGCTGGAGAAACTGATTGAAAGGCTTGATGAAGCAGAGGAGTTTCAAAGCTTTTATGCCAATGAAATTGATATGTATGGTGTGATGACAGCCATGGAAAATGAAGAAAAAATAGCACAAACTATACTCACAAAAGTAGAAGAAATCTTATCATGATAAGGATATTGTGCTTTTTGATACTGATACTGCAGGGTATACAAGCTACAGTTTATACACCAGTGAAAGAGATCAATGCCACAGGTATTGTCAAGGATATGGTGTTAGTTAAAAGTCATCTGTATATCGGTACAGATGAGGGTAGGTTACAGGTATATGATACTACAAAACAACAATTTATCGATGAGGTGCATCTGCCCAAAATTAAAGATTTTATGGGTGATTTCATAGAGACAAGGGTTGAAAGTGTTGATGCGATAGATGGTCGATATCTGCTTTTAAGTGACAGTGGTAAAGGCGGTTATGCCAATCTTTGGATTGTTGAAAACAATGTGACTACACAAGTGATCAGTGCCAAAGATAAAAAGGCTTTGGTAAAGGCACGTTTTATAGATAAAGAGCATATCTTGTTGGGATATCTGGGGAATGAAGCGGCTTTGTTTGATATCAAGACAAAAAAAGAAAAGTACAGAGTGCAGTTGAGTGAATCAAAGTTTTCTGATTTTGCTTTGAATGAGGATAAATCCCAGGCAGTATTTAGTTGTGAAAGCGGTATACTCTATATCATCAATACGAACACGGGTAGGGTCGTCAAAGAGCTCTCGGGAGTCAATCTTGACAATGTTTATAAAGTAGATTTTAAAAATGGCGTTGTATCGGGAGCAGGGCAGGATAGAAAAGGTTCTCTCTATTTTGTAAAGAGTGGAAAAAGTGATTTTATCGCAGGATCTTTTCTGATCTATGCAACGGCATTGAGTCCCAGTGCCAAGAAAGTGGCGTTTGCGGTGGATGAGCAAAACAATATCTCTATTTATGATACGGCATCAAAGAGAAGATTGGCGCTTTTGAAAGGACAAAAAAGTACGCTTAGTATCATCATTTTCAGTGATGAAAACAGACTTTTTTCTGCAAGTGGAGATAAGAGTATCATGATGTGGAATATAAAATAAAAAGGAGTAATGAATGAATATCTCAAGTATTGTAGTACAGTGTAAATCAGAAAATTTTGACCAGGTTAAAGAGTGGTGTGAAGAGAGTAGTTTGTGTGATTATCATTTTGGTGATAAAGCAAAAGGAAAAATCATCATTACTATAGAGGGTGAAGGTGTTTCTGAAGAGATCGCAAAACTGACAGAAATCCAGGCGGTACCGGGTGTACTGGCTGCTGATATGATGCAAAGCTACCAGGAAGAACTGGATGATGAAATCAAAAAGCTTAATGAAGCAGATGCCGTACCGTCGATGTTGAATGATGACAATATTGATGTCAAAGATATCGTCTATAATGGGGATTTGAAAAAGAAACTGTAGGAGTTTATCATGATAGATATGACGTTTGATATGTTTATAGAGACAGAAGTTCCTGAAAATGAACTGATCATTTCACGAACAGATTTGAAAGGTATCATCACTTATGTCAATGATACTTTTGCAGAGATATCGGGTTATGCTCCTTCAGAACTGATCGGACAGCCACATAGTATAGTGCGACATCCGGATATGCCAAAATCTACTTTTAAAGAGGTATGGCAAAGTCTTGAGGTAGGAAAAAGCTGGTCAGGTTTTATCAAAAATATACGAAAAGACCGGGGATATTATTGGGTTGAAGCAGATATCTCCGGTATATATAAAGATGGTAAACTGGTCGCCTATAAATCAGTACGCGCGCCTATGAGAGAAGATAAAAAGATACAGATGCAAAAGTACTATGACAGACTGCGCAAAGAAGAGGAAGGAAATGTGCGTGTCGTGATGTATACCACGAGTGACAAATTGGATCAGCTCTCCAAGTTTTAACGCCAGGAATTGATATAGTCTTGTGCTTTTTGATCTAAAAACTGCATCCTCTCTTTGCCTTTTGGCATCGTAGAACGCAGTGCTTTCATCTCTTTTAAAAATCCTGCAACACCCTCAGGAATTAAATTTTCCAAATATTTTCTAAAGTGTTTTGCAAAGGCAGGTGAAGTGCCTGTTGTTGATACAGCGACGATGAGATCTTCTTTTTTGGTATAAGAGGGAAAGATAAAATCACAATAATCAATTGCATCGACTGCATTGCATAAACAGCGGTAATTTCGGCTCTCATCAAATATATCCGCTTGCAAAGGGATATCATCTACCGCGATAATAACGACATCAAAACCGGCAATATCTCCTTTTTGATATACCCTGTCATGATAAGGTAGATTATGGTGATCAATATACCCCTGCATCTGCTCTGAAAGTGAAGGTGCGATGATGGTAAGATTGGTGGAAAAATCAAGTAGTTTTTCTACTTTTTCAGTGGCGATTTTACCGCCTCCAACGATGAGTATATTACTATTGTCTAGTTTGATGAAGGCTGGAAAATATGACATAAAACCCCCTTTGATGATCTTATCATGATAGCATGACTTTTCTATCAATGTGATGAAGGGTTTTTAGAGGTACCCTTGTTTTTTCTGAAGAATTTTATTTAGATAGAAATCGGTATAGCAGTCTTGATGTAAATCAATAGTTTACTTTAGCACTTTCGTTACAATTTTACCACAAGTACTTATAGTCAAGATAGATACAAGGAGTTAAAGATGTTGGAACCGCTTATCATAAGACCTGAGATTGCTGTAGGTGATTTTCTTCCGATATTTTTATCTGCTTCATTTATCTTACTGTTTGGATTGTTTTATGTTGCAATTTTTACTTTGGTAAAGATGGGTTATTTAGGTCGTTTGTTCATGCCCGTGGCATATTTATTTTGGGTAGCACAAATATACAGTACATATTTTATGACAGATCGTATGCATAGTGAGCCTTTTACGCAAAAGGCGATGATGATAGCTATGGTGGGGTATTTGATTTTACCGCATCTGTTTTATTATCTCTATACAGGATCCGTGCAGAAGTATGAAAATAGTAATGAAGGAGGACGAGAGAATGTCTAAAAATGTTTCAGTATGGTCAAGCATATCGTTTTGGCGCCGCTCTGCAGCCTGGGTGACAGGGTTTGCAGTGGTCTTGTTGATATGGTTGACATTTGATACAATGGGTCAAATTACCATGGGTAATGATGATGATTTGCAAAATGGTGTGACAAAGCGTGTACCGGCACCAACCGTTATCAATTATCATATCACCTATGAAATGAGTACAAAAAGAGGACATGAAGTACCTGTAATTGGCAAGAAAGAGCCATTTTTTGGGAAGGAGTGGAGTGTACAAGAGGCAGCAGGGTTGCTTCATCTTGGCAAACTGACTTCTCAGGCAAAAAACTGCATGAATTGTCATACACTGTTAGGAAATGGTGCATATTATGCTCCGGATCTTACAAAAGCATGGTTGGATCCGGCGTGGAGTGCTGATGGTCCGATGCTTGCAATGACAGGCAAAAGTACCAAAGAAGAAGCGATGGCTGAATTTTTACAACATCCTTCAAAATACCCTACACATGCGCGTATGATGCCAGATCTGGGTATCACTGCCACAGAGGCGCAGGGACTTGTTGCATTTTTAAAGCATATGAGTTCAATCGATACAAATGGTTTCCCTAGAAACTTTGGAAAAGAACAAGGAGATACCAATGCTCACTAGTATTAAAACACATAAATTACAATTTGAATCTCAAAAGATAGGAATGATGTACTTTCGAGTTGCCATTATTTTATTTGGGGCACAGCTTCTCATGGGTTTGATCGCAGCGATACAGTTTTTGTATCCAAATTTTTTGTTTGAATTATTTGACTTTTCAGTAGCAAGGATGGTGCATATCAATGCACTAGTTGTCTGGATGCTATATGCTATGATTGGTTCAGTGTATTATATGATTCCAGACGAAACAGGTTTGGAAGTCGTTGGATCAGGTTTGGCAAAACTGGCTTTTTGGGTTTTGACTGCTGCTGTCACTGTCGTCGTTTTAGTGTATATCTTTATTCAGGTGGGGCCTGGAAAAGAGAGTACGATTTGGTTGATCAATGAAGGTCGTGAATACCTAGAAGCACCTAGATGGGCGGATATCGGTATCGTTGTTGTTGTCCTTATCTTTTACTTCAATGTTTTTGCTACCTATCTAAAAGGTCAGAGAACAGGTATTATGACGGTTATGGTTGCAAACTTGTTTGCACTTGCCGGTTTATATCTGACAGGAATGTTTTTTACGGATAACATCTCTATTGATCAGTATTGGTGGTGGTGGGTTATCCATTTATGGGTTGAAGCTACTTGGGAAGTTTTTGTAGGAACACTGGCTGCTTATGCACTCATCAAAATCATTGGTGCTAAACGTGAAATCGTTGAGATGTGGCTGTGGATTGAGGTGTTGATGTTATTTGGATCTGGTATTTTAGGTCTGGGGCATCACTACTTTTGGATCGGTACACCTGAGTACTGGTGGGAAATTGGTGCACTATTTTCAGCACTGGAACCTGTACCACTTGTAGCAATGTTTGTTCATGTACTCTATGATTGGGGTAAAGAGCAAGGTAAAGTGGAATCAGAAGGCGGTGCGCATGCTATCAATAATGGTCCGGCGATGGCCTGGATTGCGACAAATGCATTTGGTAACTTTTTGGGTGCAGGTATCTGGGGATTTTTCCATACATTACCACAGGTAAATATCTATACACATGGTACACAGTTTACGTCAGCGCATGGTCACTTGGCATTTTTTGGTGCTTATGCGACAATTTTGATTGGTATGATGTATATTGGTGTGCAGGGTGCTTATGGTGTAAAACATATGAAAGCAACAGCATTATCCAAATGGGCGATTACATTAATCGTACTGGGTATGTTGGGTATGACTGTGTCATTGACCATTGCAGGCTATGAACAGGTATTGGTAGAAAGAGCAGAATTGGGTGCTACATGGAGTGCTTACTTTACGGCACAAAATTTACATTGGATGGTTCAGGGACTGGGATGGAGACTTGCGACGGGTGTGATGACCTTTGTTGGCTTTGTATTGTTGGTTGTTGATTTATTGACTATCGGTAAAAATGCAAAAGTAGCAGATAGATAGCATTTACGTATAAGGATTAAGTTTCTCACCTTCCAAAGAAGGTGAAGCTTTAGTAAAGAGATTTTGTAGGGGCTTTGCCCCTGCAAAATCAATAAAAATGAAAAAGGAGATTATCATGATAGATAAATTTACAGATGTTGTTCCAAGTTTTTTTGGAACATTGAATCAAGGTCCATTGACTTTGACAATATTTTTACATACAGTCATTATACTTCCAATGTTTTGGATCTATTTTAGTGAAAAAAAGAAGTTGAACAAATAGACGTCAAAAGGGTAATGGGGATTTAAAGACTTTATAAAGGAGGCAAACTATGAAGTTAGGTAAAATTTTAAGTTATATTGCAGTAGTGAGTATCGCTACTGTTGGCTTGCAGGCAGGTACATCAAAGATGGACTTTGCCAAAGTATTTGAAAAAGAGTGTCAAGGTTGTCATGGACCTATCCACCAGGGTGGGGTGGGGTCTGATCTTCGTCCTAAAGCGTTAAAAAAGAAAAGTAGAGAATTTTTGGCTGAGACTGTCTTAAACGGTAGAGAAAATACTGCTATGCCAGCATGGAACAGTACATTTTCCAAAGATGATGCTTCCGGCATGGTTGACTGGCTGATGGATTGGAAAAATACCGTTGAGTTGAAATTGGATTTTGATGAAGTACACAAATCATGGACAAAATTGGCGGACAGAAAAGCCTTAGCGAAAAAATATCCAAAAGCAGCTGATGTTAAAGATGTCAGAGATATTACATTTGCAACTGAGAGAGATGCATCTTTGGTTGACTTTATTGATTCAACTACAGGTAAAGTACTTTCTCGTCATAAGGCAGGATTTGCAGTGCATGTAACGGTTACAAATAAAAAAGATCCACGATATGCTTACTCTATCTCACGTTCAGGTAAGTTAACTATGTTTGATATCGCTGCTCCAGGACAACCTGCACTGGCAACTGTTCAGGTAGGGCAGGAGTCACGTGGTTTGGCAGTATCTCCGGATGGTAAATATGTCATGGCAGGTAACTACAACCCAGGTGGTGCCGTACTGTGTGATGCGCATACTTTGGAGCCACTTAAAGTTTATGATACAAGCCGTGTTATTGATACGGATGGACAAATAGGACCAAGTCGTGTCGCCTATATCGCAGATACCCCTTATGGCCCATATTTTTCATTTGCACTTAAAGATGCCGGGCATGTTTATGTTGTAGATTATAGCAAACCTGACTTCCCGATTGTCGGTGATATTCCAAATATCGGTAAAGTACTTCACGATGCATTCTTAAATGAAAATAAGGGTGAAGATTATGGTCGTTATGTACAGGTTGCTTCTCAAGGTTCTGATTTGATGGGTATTGTTGATCAAAAAACAATGAAACTTGCAGCAAAAGTATATACAGGTAAAAAATCTAAACCACACCCAGGTCAAGGTTCTTCATGGTTTAACAAAAAAATGGGTAAACAGTTGAATGCAACGCAAAGTATGAACTTTGGACAAGTGGTTGTCTGGGATTCTCCAAGTTGGAAAATTGTTAAAAAAATCAAAACTGCTGGTGGTGGTTTATTTGTAGGTACAGGTGAAGATACACCGTGGATCTGGTCTGATTGTGTACTTGGTAAACCTGCGAACTACAATAAAGTTTATCTGATCAATAAAGAGACTTTAGAAACTGATAGAATTATTGAAGTTGGTAAAAAACAAGGTAAGTTGATTGATGCGAAAACAGGTAAAGTACTGCAAACCTGGGATGCAACACAACATGAAAAAGTTGCTGTCAATGAAAAAGCATTTGGGAAAGAGAAAATCTTGCCAATGCCAGCTAAAGTTGGTGCTGCAGTGAAAAATCCTGTACAACCGAGATTGCTTCATGCAGAGCCTGCAAACCATGGTAAATGGACAATGATTTCTGAGTGGACAACCGGAAGAATCGGTATCTATGAGTCTGAAACTGGTAAGTTTGTGAAGTATATCGAAAACTTGACAACACCTACGTTTACATACTCTGTTGAGCACAGACAACACGTTCCTGGTGCTTAATAGAACGATTACTCTTTTCCTTTTGGAAAAGGGTGATCCCTTGAGATTAAATTTTTATAAAGGCTGGGATAACCCCGGTATGCTAGACATTCTTTTATTCGGATAACACCACATTTCCCAATACCTTTTTTTCACCTTCTTCTTTATTTTTTTATGGATATGCCGATGTAGTATTTATAGCTAAGTAAAATACAACACAAAGGATAGGTTATCATGCCAAAATCACTCTTTTTTAGAATGCGTCTTATCCACTATGTAGGTATCGCTTTACTCATTACAAATGGACTTTTCTTTACAGACAATATCATAGGTGCCATCGTCCAATACATCGTCGCAGCCGTCATCTTGATACATGACTTGGATGAGAAGAAAAATGGGGTGGACGCTGCTAAAAAGATTCAAGCATATCTCGCAGATATGAAAGTCAATGACACACTTGATATCCATCTAAATTACTCTTCTGAGTACAATGAGATAGCCAGACTTATCAATGAATTTTCCAAAAAACTCGCTGCTACGCTTGATATCTCTGATGACACATCCAGAGCAAAAACATTATCTAAAAATATGCAACAATTTTCAGAAGATATCGAAAAACAGTCTCACACTATACAATCAGAGATAGAAAATGCCTTTGTAGAAATCCAAAACTCTCTTCATAGCAGCCAAGAAAATGAGCACTATGCACAAGAGACAGGAGAGAGTATCCTTGAAGCAAACAAGATGATACAACAGATGCAAAAAGATATCCACACGCTCAGTGATCATATCAATGAAAGAAATGTTCAAGAGACAGACATCAATGAAAAACTTTTAGAACTCTCTCACCAATCACAAGAAGTCAAAGGTGTGCTTAATATCATCTCAGATATCGCAGATCAAACAAACCTCCTAGCCCTCAATGCTGCTATCGAAGCGGCACGTGCAGGTGAACATGGTCGCGGTTTTGCTGTCGTCGCAGACGAAGTAAGACAACTTGCAGAACGCACCCAAAAATCCCTAGCCGATATCAATACCACTATCAATATTATCGTACAGGGTATCAGTAACGTCAGTGGCGAGATGAGCGAGGGAATCGCATCTTTCCATCACATCGTGAATATATCAGACAATGTGACAACACAGATTCAAGATAGCATCAGTTTTATTGAAACAGCCACCCAAAAAAGCCAAGAGAGTGCACAAGAGTCACAACAGATAGAAAAATCTCTACAAAGTGCAGAAGAGAGTATCAAAGAGGTCAAAGAGACATCACTAAACAATGCCCAACATATCTCAGAAGTCAAAGAATTAAGTGATCAAGTATCGCATAATATCGCTGATTTAGAACAAAAGGTCACTGCTATTTAATAAC
>JANTGR010000034.1 GCA_024762875.1 Sulfurospirillum sp. | reverse complement strand
AAAAATATTGTATATTTTATAGTATTTTAATACTTTGTTGTTATAATTACAGTATATTTCATTTGTTAATACTAATATAAAGATTAACTTCCGTATGGAATATGAGTTTTTATGTGTGATTTATAACTTATTTGATACCATTTATACATGGAATCGAATGACTTATTTAATATTCTGCATAATGCTGTAGAAGCACAGCAATACGGGAAAAAGATCAGCCAGAAGCACATGGCTGAAAAATTGAATATTCCCATGAGAACATACCAGGACTGGAGACTTGGCAATTCAAAGCCGCAAGCGGCTATTGCTATCTTTAAGATGCTGGGTGAACTCGATGATGAAGATGCTTTACGGATAATAAAAAAGATTTCAAAAGGATTGCAGAATGGTCAGACTGAGTGAGATTGAAAGAGCTGCATTGGACGATATATTTGCAGGTTTACAGAGTGACAGATTAACAGTACTGGAAAAAATAATACGCTTCATTAAAAGACATATCTAACTTGTGTGTTCTGAATCAACACACTTATTCACTAAGGCTGAGCCGTAAAACGCTGTAGAGTCGTTCACAAGTGGGTAGGTTCAGAACATTAAACTACTATCATGATAACATACTGTGTGTTGTCATCCCCTCAATGCCTTAGCATCATAAGCAGATACGTTTATAAATAAAGGGCATCTCTAAAGGTATTTGCATTTTTACCGCTTACTTTAGTGCCCTGTCGATAAAAATGCAGGTTATTTAATAAAAATTTTTCATTTTTCTCTTACTCTCTGCAATGCCTATTTTATCGGGAACTTAGAATACTTTAGTCTAATTGACTCAACTAATCTTAGTAGTTTTTCCTAATCTGTGCTTGACAAACAAAGACTAAATGTTGTATAATACTCTCGAAACTTCAAAAAGGAGATGCGATGGGTGAAAAAGAAACACCACAATCTGAGCTTGATGAACAAGTGAATGATGAACAAGAAGAACAACCAGAGATCGAAGAACTCTCTGAAGTCGAACAATTAAAATTACAAGTTGCAGAGCTGGAAGACAAATATCTTCGTGAGCATGCAGAATTTGAAAATATTAAAAAAAGAATGGAAAAAGAGAAGATCCAAGCCATTTCTTATGCACATGAACAATTTGCAAGAGATTTGCTGTCAGTGATTGATGCATTGGATAATGCCAGCATATCTGTTAGCACAGCGGAGGAAGCTACCCCTGAAATGTTCAATCAACTCAAAGAGGGAATTGAACTGACGATCAATCAGTTTGGTAAAATCTTCGAAAAACATGGTATTGAGTTAGTCAGTATGGATAATGGATTTGATCCGAACTTTCATGAAGCTGTCATGCAGGTTGAGAGTGAAGATCACAATGAAGGTGATGTCGTGCAAGTCCTTCAAAAGGGCTATAAAATTAAAGACAGAGTTTTAAGACCAGCAATGGTTTCAGTAGCAAAATAGAAAATAATTAAAATTAGGAGCAATTAATGTCAAAAGTAATAGGAATAGATTTAGGAACAACAAACTCATGTGTCGCAACATATGAAAGAGGTGAAAGTAAAGTTATTGCCAATAAAGAAGGTAAAAATACAACACCTTCGATTGTAGCATTTTCTGATAAAGGTGAAGTGCTTATTGGTGATCCGGCAAAAAGACAGGCAGTTACCAACCCTGAAAAAACGATTTATTCAATCAAAAGAATCATGGGACTTATGTGTAATGAAGACAAAGCAGAACAAGCTAAAGAGCGTTTACCATATCATGTCGTGGACAGAAATGGTGCCTGTGCCATTGAGATAGATGGCAAAACATATACACCACAAGAAATTTCAGCCAAAGTATTGATGAAGTTGAAAGAAGATGCGGAAAGCTTTTTAGGTCAGGGTGTAACAGATGCAGTTATCACTGTTCCGGCATATTTCAATGATAGCCAAAGAAAAGCGACACAGGAAGCAGGTACGATTGCAGGATTGAATGTACTTAGAATCATCAATGAGCCTACCTCTGCGGCATTGGCATACGGACTTGATAAAAAAGAGGCTGAACAAATCGTTGTTTATGATTTAGGTGGTGGTACATTTGATGTGACCGTACTTGAAACAGGTGATAATGTTGTTGAAGTGTTATCTACAGGAGGAGATGCTTTCTTAGGTGGTGATGATTTTGATAACAGATTGATTGATTGGTTGGCTGACGAGTTTAAAAATGACAGCGGTATTGATCTGAAAAATGATGTCATGGCGATGCAAAGATTAAAAGAGGGTGCTGAAAATGCCAAAAAAGAACTCTCTGCAGCAGCTGAAACAGAAGTAAACTTGCCATTTATCACGGCAGATGCCAGTGGGCCAAAACACTTGGTGAAAAAGATCACAAGAGCGAAGTTTGAGTCATTGATCGAAGATTTGGTAGAAAAAACTATCAAAACAATTGAAACAGTACTCAAAGATGCCGGTTTGTCAACTAGTGAGATTAAAGAAGTTGTGATGGTTGGTGGTTCTACACGTGTACCAATGGTACAAGAAAAAGTAAAAGCATTTTTTGGAAAAGAATTGAACAAATCAGTCAACCCGGATGAAGTTGTTGCTATTGGTGCAGCGATTCAAGGTGCTGTTATCAAGGGTGATGTCAAAGATGTATTGCTTCTTGATGTAACACCATTGTCTCTAGGTATCGAAACACTAGGTGGGGTGATGACAAAAGTGATAGAGAAAGGGACAACCATCCCTGTGAAAAAACAACAGACTTTCTCAACTGCTGAAGATAACCAGCCAGCCGTGACTATTCATGTTGTACAAGGTGAAAGAGAATTTGCCAAAGACAATAAATCACTTGGTCAGTTTAATCTTGAAGGTATCCCACCATCTCCAAGAGGTGTTCCACAAATCGAAGTAACATTTGATATCGATGCCAATGGTGTCTTGACTGTTTCTGCACAAGATAAAGCCAGCGGAAAACAACAAGAGATCAAAGTAACCGGTTCATCAGGACTGAGTGAAGAAGAGATCGAAAAAATGGTACAGGATGCGGAAGCACACAAAGCGGATGATGAAAAAAGAAAAGAAGCAGTAGAGACAAGAAATCAGGCAGATGCACTGGTTCACCAAACTGAAAAATCACTTTCTGAAAATGGTGATAAAATTGATGCAGATGAAAAAGCGAAGATTGAAGCTGCTGTCAATGATCTGAAAGAAACACTTAAAGATGAAAGTGCTTCTAAAGAGCAAATCGATGAGAAAGTAAAAGCATTGACAGAAGTGAGTCATAAACTCGCTGAAGCAATGTATGCCAAAGAAGGCGGTGAGTCAGCAGGTGCTGGTGCACAAGAGAAGAAAAAAGATGACGATGATGTCATCGATGCTGAAGTAGAATAGTATCCTGTCATGATAGGCAATCCCAGCCTGTCATGATAGACCACAGAACGTTTCATGGCACGTTTTACCCACCCCTTTAAACCAATCATTTTTCCCGACTCTAGCAAGTTAATACTGGGTACTTTTCCTTCTTTGGATTCATTTAGTCAAAACTTCTATTATGCGCATAAACGCAATCAGTTTTGGAAGATCCTTGCTTTGCTTTATCATCAAAGCTGTGAGAGCCAGGAAGAAAAAATTGCTTTGTTGAAAAGTCATCATCTGGCACTATGGGATGTGGTAGAGAGTTGTGAACGCAAAAATTCTTCTGACAGTAATTTAAAAAAACCACTTTTGCAGGATATCCCCGCACTGCTGCAAAACTACCCGGCTATCAAACAGATCTATTTTACAGGACAAAAAGCCCATCAACTCTATCATAAAAAATTCTCCACGCTGGATATTGAAACCGTCGTGTTGCCTTCTCCTTCACCGGCTTATGCTAAGATGCGTTTTGAAGAGAAGTGTGAACAGTATCGAGTGCTCCTATCATGATAGGTGAATTGACCACAAGCGTATTGCGTTTTTCTTTTGCCTGATAGAGTGCCTCGTCTGCCTCTTGGTAGAGAGCATCAACTGTTGTTATCTCCTCTGGAGAGATAAATTTTACCCCTAGTGATATAGTTACAAAATCAGAAATTTCACTTTGTGCATGTGGTATTTTCAATGCTTCAATACTCTTTCTGATCTCTTCCAAAAATGCTATGGAGTTGTTCTTATTGGTCGTAGTAAATAGGATACCAAACTCTTCACCACCGAGTCTAAACAGAAAATCATTGGGGCGTTTCATAGACATTGACAATGTTTTGGAAATCAGTTTCAATACTTTATCACCCTCTGGATGGCCATACGTGTCATTGTACTTTTTAAAATAATCGATATCAAGTATAACCAGTCCCAGTTGATTGTGTTGTCTTTTTGCGATAGCGAGTTCTTTTGTGATGGTGGTATCAAAATGTCTTCTATTGAAGAGATTTGTCAATTTATCCGTGATAGATAAAATCTCCAGTGCTTTTTTATCGGCAATGTCATACGTGATATAAGAAAAATTGACCACGTTATAATGTACATTGTAATTGGGAATGATCGTAGCATAAAAGTGCAGGGTTTCTGCATGCTCAGCCATACGTTTTATCTCACCTTCCCAGATCTTGCCACTCATCAGGGTACGATGAATTTCATCCATCATAGCAGTATCTGAGCCTAAAAAAAAGTGTGATTCAGTACCCATAATATCTTGTTTGTCCTGCTTGAGATAACGTGCAAATTCATTGCTGATGTCCAGCACCTTGCCCTTAGTATCCAAAGAAGCTATCATTATATGCTGATCGATGAGATTCATCTGCTTTTCCAAGTTTTGTTTTGATTTGATCGTACTTTTGATGACAATAATGGCAATGACAATGGATAAAAAAAGTACTGATAGTAACAGTAAGAGTAAGACAGCTTGGGATTTTTCTGTGTGTTTTTGGGACTTTTGATAAAATTGATCTGCTTTATTTTCTGCAAATTTTAATAATTTATCAGTTGCTTTATTGAGTAACTGTATATGTTTTAAGCCTTCGGTTTTGGTCAACTGAAGTGCTTTTTTGGTTTGATTTGTATGCAGTAAGTCAATCACTTTTTCTCTGATGGGCTTCCATTCTACAAAATACTCATACAGTGTGTAAACTTCCTGTTTGTCTCCCAAATATTTATCGAAGATAGTTTTAAACTGCTGGAGTGTATTGTGATCTAGTTTGGTAATTTTGATGAGTGCATTGCTGCGTTCTTTTTCATTTGTGCTTAAAAGCATATCTTCCATAGCATGATGAATGGAAATGATATTGAGTTTGATCTCTTTTACGGCATTGGAAACTTTAAAGGGATGCTCATAGATATTTTCTGTTTCATTTGAAATGCTTTGCAGAGTTGTGAGTGAATAGACCCCCAGCGAAAGTAGTAAAACCATAATGGCGCCAAAGCCAAAAATAAGTTTTTTCATAAAATTCCTTATATCCCCTGTTGTATTATCGACACATATTTGTAAATATAAAATATGATACACTACAGGCATGAAAACATTAATAATCATGCGTCATGCAAAGTCCAGCTGGGATGATTTTTCAATCAGTGATTTTGATCGTCCTTTAAATAAACGTGGTTTAAAAGATGCACCTTTGATGGGTGCATGTTTAAAAGAAAAAAAGATAAAGCCTTCACTGATACTCTCCAGTCCTGCCAAGCGTGCCAAAACGACAGCATGCTCTGTAGCAGAAGTTTTGGGCTATCCTTTGGAAAAAATCGTGTATAAAGAGAGTATTTACGAATCATCACTTTACAACCTTATCATGATAGTCAAAGAGATGCCCAAAGAGTGTGATGTATTGTTGTTGATAGGACACAATCCGGCTTTAACGGCACTGTTTAACACACTGGGTACATTTACCTTGGACAACCTGCCTACAGCAGGGGTGGTCGCTTTGGGTTTTGATACTGCCTGGCATGAAATAGAGGCACAAAAAGGAAGCTTGCTTTTTTATGAATATCCCAAAAAATGTAGAGGTTAAACGATGGCATTGTTAGATTTGATTGGGGTGAGTAAAGCCTATGAGATGAAAAAAATCCTCTGTGAAGTGGACTTTTCCATACAAGAGGGTGAGCGCGTAGCCATCATCGGCAAAAATGGCGGCGGAAAATCAACTTTTATGAAAATTTGTCAGGGGATACTGGCATATGATGAGGGCAGGCGCATCGTACCCCAAAATATCAAAGTAGAGATGTTGGATCAAGTACCGACCTTTGAAGAGGGTATCACTGTCAAAGAAGCCGTGGAAAACCAGCTGACTGATTTAAAATCTGCCAAAATGGAGTATGATGCAATCAGTGACAAACTGGCAACTGATTTTGAGAATGATGCATTGTTAAAAAGACATGCTTTTTTGGGAACTTTTTTGGATACGCACCATGCCTGGAGTCTGGATGACAAAGTAGAACGGGTATTGCAGGAATTTCAACTCAAGATCTATGAAGACAAACCTGTAGATCTGCTCAGCGGTGGTGAACAGCGACGTGTTGCACTTGCCGGATTGTTGCTGAAAAAACCGGATATTTTACTCCTTGATGAGCCTACCAATCACCTGGATGTCTATATGGTTGAGTTTTTAGAACAGATGTTACTGCGTGAAAAATTTACCCTCTTGTTTATCTCGCATGACCGTTACTTTTTAGACCATATCGCCACACGCTCCATCGAGATAGATGAATGTAAAATACGCTCTTTCAAGGGAGGATACTCTGAGTATATAGTCGCCAAAGAAGCATTGATGCATTCTCTGCAAAAATCCCATGAGACACTCTTAAAAGTGCTCAAAAGTGAAGAAGAGTGGCTGCATAGGGGAGTGAGAGCCAGACTGAAAAGAAATGAAGGACGAAAAGAGCGTGTGATGCAGATGCGCGAAGAAGCCAAAAAAAACCCTGCTGCCATCAGACGCATGCAGGTAGAACTTGAACGCGAACAAAAAAACTTTAACCAGCAAGAGAGCACCAATCGTAAAAAGATGCTCTTTGATGTGGAACATATCTCAAAGTCGCTGGGAGAAAAAACACTCATCAAAGATTTTTCTATGCGTATTTTGCAGCGGGATACGATTGCTATCGTAGGGAAAAACGGGGCAGGTAAATCGACTCTTTTAAAACTGCTCCTGGGTAAGATGGAAGTTGACAGCGGTGTGATAAAAAAGGGTGAGTTTAAGGTAGGTTACTTTGACCAACAGCGCGAAATGCTGGATGATGATAAAGATCTGCTGGAGACTTTCTGTCCGCTTGGCGGAGACCGTGTGGATGTAAAAGGATCGAGTATCCATGTCTATGGCTATCTTAAAAGTTTTCTTTTTCCCAAAGAAGATCTGAACAAAAAAGTAGGCCTTTTAAGTGGTGGCGAAAAAAACAGAGTCGCATTGGCTTTGTTATTTTCCAAAAAATATGACTGCCTTATTCTGGATGAACCGACCAATGATCTGGATATCAATACAATCAACATCCTCGAATCCTATCTACAGAGTTTTCAGGGGGCTGTTATCTTAGTCAGCCATGACCGGTACTTTTTAGACAAGATCGCCAAAAAGCTGCTCATTTTTAAAGGGGAAGGTGTGATCGAAGAGAGTTACCTCTCTTATAGTGAGTACCTGGATATCGAAAAAGAGCTCAAAGCCATTGATGCTTTTTCAAAAGAGTCACAAAAAAGTACGCTCAAAGAATCAACACGAACCACCAAACGTGAACTCAAGTTCTCTTATAAAGAGAAAGAGGCATATGAAAAGCTGCCTATCATGATAGAAGCGTTGGAAGCAAAAATAGAAGCATTGCAGGATTGCATCTACAAACCGGAGTGTTATGAAGAAAAAGGACTGGTGGCACTGACAAAAGAGCTTCAGGAGAGTGAAGAGAAGCTGGAAGAGATGGTAGAAGAGTACCTTTTGTTGGATGAGAAGGCACAGAGTTGTCAAGGTTAGGGTTGATAAAGTAGATTATTTGAGAAAGAGCAGTTGTATGCAAAAGTTTGTTTTGTTGTTGATGTTTTTGATCCTCTTTCAAGGATGCAGTACCATGAAGGCAGTGTTTGCAATGAGCAAATCCACAGATGATTTTATTCCACTGGAGAAAAATTCTTCTGTTTTGTATGAGCAAGATAGGAAAAAACTTGCCCAAAATATTGCCAACTATTTACCTGAGGCAGTGGAGAGAGTAGAACAGCAACAAGGAGTATTTCCCCAAAAAGTATTGGTTTATATTCCTGCTACGGAGGATAGTTTTGCTTCCTTTTGTACTTCAAAAGCACCTTCTGCCTGTGTCGTGGGGAGTCGTCTTTTTATGTCACCGAAGTTAGAAAGATACAAAGAGCGGATGCCAAAAATCCTCACACATGAACTTTCCCATCTGCAACTTACACAGTACATGGGATGGTGGGATTATCAAAGAAAGCTTCCTGTATGGTTCAAAGAGGGGCTTGCGGTCTATATCTCAGGTGGAGGTGGTGAAGGTGATGTGACGCATAAAGAGGCAATCACCGCTATAAAGCAAGGGAAAACTTTCCAGCCCAATGTGACGGGTGCACTTTTGTTTAGAAAAACTGCGCATAGTTTTGGTCTTGCAACGCATATGTTTTATACACAGTCGGCACTTTATATCAAGTGGTTACATGATCTAAGTGAAGATAAATTTCATCATTTGATTGTTTCACTTCGTGGTGGTGAGAGTTTGGATCAGGTGATGCACAAGGTGTATGGGTTTGGTGTGAAAGAGGGATGGAAGAGATTTCGAGATGACATTTGAACAATTAGACAGCTATCTACTCAGTAAAAAAGGTGTAACTTTTGACTACCCTTTTGATGAAGAGGTGAGAGTCTATCGCATAGCTGAAAAAATATTTGCCCTCACCGCAGAAACACATCCTTTGAGAGTCAATCTCAAATGTGATCCCATCTATACACTTGAGCTAAGAAGTCTCTATGAAGGAATCAGTGCGGGGTATCACATGAACAAAAAACACTGGAATACGCTCATACTGGAAGGTATGGATGTGGATAAAGCGTTGGCAAAAGAGTTGATAGACCACTCTTATGACCTGGTTTATCAAAGTCTGAGTAAGAAAAAACAAGCGTTGTTGGGGTAGAAGGATGATCAAAGAGACCATATTCCAATTAATGAAAGGAGTTATCGAACTATGAAAGCATACTTGGAAGCTAGTGAGATCATCGACTATCATGATAGTGCCATCCAAGCATTGGCAAAACAGTTAGCACACAATACGAAAGACGATATAGAGACAGCCAAAAACTGTTTTGAGTTTGTGCGGGATGAGATACGGCATTCGGGTGATTATCAAGATGATATCACTACCTGCAAAGCTTCAGAAGTGCTCAAATACAAAACAGGCTGGTGTTATGCCAAGTCACATCTGCTTGCTGCATTGCTGCGTGCCAATGGCATCCCTGCCGGATTTACGTATCAGCGTCTGAGTTGTTCTGAGTATCAAAAAGATATCTACTGTCTGCATGGGTTAAACTGGATATACCTCAAAAAACATGGCTGGTACCGTGTGGATGCCAGGGGAAACAAAGAAGGTGTAGATGCTCAGTTTACACCGCCTGTGGAGAAGTTGGCATTTGCTCTGGGGGCAGATGAGTATGACTTGGTTGACAATTTGACCAAGCCTTTGGATGTAGTGATTGAGACTTTGCGGAAGTACAAAAGTTATGATGAGATGATTTGTCATTTTCCCGACTACCACTGAAAATAGTGTGCACCTAATCAAATTTTTGCTAAAATCTCCAGTATGAAATATATTAATGATGATTTAACAGATAAAAAGATACTTATCACTGGCGGTGCAGGCTTTATTGGCAGTAATTTGGCCTTTTATTTTCAAGAGAACCATCCCCAGGCCAAGGTTGTAGTGCTGGATATCTTTCGCACAGAAGAGACCTTTAGCAACGGCAATCTCAAAAGTTTTGGACACTTTAAAAACCTGTTTGGGTTTAAGGGGGAAGTGAGACAGGGGGATATCAATGACCCGGCAGTGTTAGAGATACTGGCAGGTGAAGGGTATGACTATATCTTTCATGAAGCAGCGATTTCAGATACAACAGTACTGGATCAGGCTATCATGATAGAGACCAATGTCAATGCTTTCAAAGCACTGCTGGATATCGCCATAGACAGCAATGCAGCGATGATTTATGCCTCTTCTGCAGCGACTTACGGCAATGCACCAAGTCCACAGACTGTGGGACAAGAAGCGCCTGAAAATGTCTATGGTTTTTCAAAACTGATGATGGACAATATCGCTTATGAGACGATGCAAAGACATCCCGGGCTGACGATTATAGGACTGCGTTATTTTAATGTCTATGGTGCACGCGAATACTATAAAAATACGACAGCTTCCATGGTTTTGCAGTTTGGACATCAAATCCTCAAAGGTAATGCACCCAGACTATTTGAAGGCAGTGACAAGATACTAAGAGATTTTATTTATATCGAAGATGTGATACAGGCCAATGTCAAAGCGATGGTAAGTCCCAACAGTGGTGTTTACAATGTCGGAACCGCAAACGCCAGAAGTTTTCAGGATATTGCTGATATTTTACAGCATGAAATCGGTGTGGATTATGGCAATGAATATATCAAAAATCCTTACACGGCCTATCAGACATTTACACAGGCAGATATTACGACAACACAACAGGCCTTGGGTTATGCACCAGGCTATACGCTGGAAGAAGGTATCGCCGCGTATATTGAAGAGATAAAACACCTCTATGAGAGTGAAGTAAAATAATGGATCAACTAAAGGCACGATCACCCCGTATCCTTGTGATCGGTGATTTGATGATTGATCATTATCTCTGGGGCAAGTGTGAACGCATCTCCCCTGAAGCACCTGTACAGGTTTTGGATGTGGGACGTGAAGAAAATCTCATGGGCGGGGCTGGCAATGTCATCAACAATCTTCTCAGTCTGGGAGCAAAAGTAGGTATCTGCTCTGTGATTGGAGATGATGAAGGCGCAAAGTTTATCGATGGACGTTTGGATGAAAAAGGGGTTGAAAAAGTAGCCCTCATCAAAGACAGCCGTCGTAAAACTACAAAAAAAAGCCGCATTATCGCCCAGCATCAACAAATTGTACGTGTTGATAAAGAGAACAAAGAGGATATTTCACTCACTGCACAGCAAACAATACTGCAAGCGGTGACTGCGTCGATAGCGGGATATGATTTGCTACTTTTATCTGACTACAAAAAAGGGGTATTGACAGCATCTCTTACCAGAGAGCTTATCATGATAGCTACCGGTAAAAATATCCCTGTTTTTGTTGATCCAAAAGGGAGTGACTACAGTAAATACAGCGGTGCCACCCTTATCACACCCAATAAAAAAGAAGCAGCCACCGCAACCAATATCGAAATCGATTCGGATGCTTCACTCAAAGCAGCTGGTGAAAAACTCAAAAATGAACTGGATTTAACCTATGCCTTTATCACACTCTCGGAAGAGGGAATGGCGATATTTGATGCTAAAATGACCAAGATACCCACAGTAGCAAAAGAAGTCTTTGATGTTACCGGAGCTGGTGATACGGTACTTGCTGCATTGGGTTTTGCCTATGCCAATGGATTGGATATCTACCGGGCAGCACACTTTGCCAATGAAGCAGCGGCGGTGGTTGTCGGCAAGATAGGTTCAGCAACAGTGACACTGGATGAGATTGCAGCCTATCATGATAGTATTACACATAAAAAATCACATCAAAAGATTCTCAGTCAGCCTGCTTTGGAACAACAACTGGTTTTGCTGGATAAAAATATCGTGTTTACCAATGGCTGTTTTGATATCCTGCATGCGGGACATGTCAAGTATCTTGAAGAAGCCAGAAGTTTTGGAGATCTGCTGGTGGTGGGATTAAATTCGGATGCTTCTGTTAAACGTCTCAAAGGCCAAAGCCGTCCGATCAACAGCCAGGAAGACAGAGCAGCTGTTTTAGCCGGCTTGGAAGCAGTCAATTTTGTAGTCATTTTTGATGAAGATACACCCTATCAATTGATCCAAAAAGTCAAGCCTGATATCCTGGTCAAAGGCGGAGACTATGAGGGCAAAGAAGTCGTTGGATCAGATATTGCAAAAGAGACAAGACTGGTACAGTTTGTAGAGGGTAAAAGCACCACAAAAATCATCCAGCGGGCACAACTGTCATGATGAGCGTTTTATGGCTTTAACAGTCTCCCTGATCATCACAACCTACAACTGGCCCAAAGCCCTGGCGCTTTCTATACAGAGTGCACTGAGGCAAACAAGACTGCCAGATGAAATCATCATAGCAGATGATGGCTCAAGCAAAGATACAGCCAATATGCTTGAGAGTATCAAATCAAATGTACCTATCCTGCATTCATGGCAGGAAGATCAGGGATTTGCTTTGGCGATGTCCAGAAACAGGGCTATTGCAAAAAGCAGGGGAGAGTACATCATCGTCGTAGATGGAGATATGGTTTTACATCCTGATTTTATCGCTGATCATCTAGCGTGTGCAAAGGAAGGTATTTATCTGCAAGGTGGGCGTGTTTTGCTGGATGAAGCATTTAGTAAACGTGTACTAAAGGAAGATAAAGTATCATTTTCTTGGTATGATAGTGGCCTTAAAAATCGTAAAAATGCACTGCATATCAAGTGGCTTGGCAGACTGTTTTGTCAAGAAAATCAGCGTTTAAAAGGGATACGGGGATGTAATTTTTCACTTTTTAAAAGTGATATTGTACGTGTCAACGGCTTTAATGAAGCGTTTACAAGCTGGGGGAGAGAAGATAGCGAATTTGTGCAGCGGCTTTATCATGCAGGTATCAAGCGCCAAAATCTCAAATTTTGTGCGATAGAGTATCATCTTTATCATGATGAGGGAGCAGCAGAAAGCAAAAATGATGCTTTGCTTCAAAAGACAATTGATGAAAAACTGCATTGGTGTGAGCATGGCATCGATCAATATCTACAAAAGAAAGAAGGAGTTTTATCATGATGGAGATGATTGAAAATGAGATGAAAGCCCATCAAGAGACGATTGAGCGTTGTATTGATGAGATGCAAAGTTATATTTATACAGCGTGTATCATCGCGATGGAGACACTCAAAAGCGGACATAAAGTATTGCTTTGCGGCAATGGTGGTTCTGCGGCGGATGCCCAGCATATCGCAGCAGAATTGGTAGGTCGATATAAAAAAGAGAGAAGAGGTCTGCCTGCCATTGCACTCACAACCGATACGTCAGCTTTAAGTGCTATTGCCAATGATTTTGGTTATGAAAAAGTCTTTGAGAGGCAGGTAGAGGCATTGGCCAATAAAGGGGATCTGTTGATCGCGATCTCTACCAGCGGTAACTCACACAATGTCAATCTTGCTTTAAAAAGAGCCAAAGAGATGGGTTGCAGGACAGTTGGTATGAGTGGTAAAGACGGTGGAGAGATGAATGGATTGTGTGATCTCAATATCGTGGTTCCCTCAGAAGATACACCACGCATACAAGAGATGCATATCATGATAGGGCATATCATTTGTCAGGGAATCGATGCAACGTATAGCGATAGTTAAACTGACTGCTATGGGTGATATCATCCATATGATGGTCGTTTTGGAATATATCAAAAAAGCGTATCCCCAGATCATCATAGACTGGGTAGTCGAAGAGGCGTTTGCAGCTGTTTTGGAAAAAAATCCCTATATAGACAATATCTTACCACTGAATCTAAAATCACTCAAAAATGACAAAATGGCCTTGTTTTCTGAACTGAAAAAGATAAGATCGTATGCAAAAAATCAATATGATCTGGTTATCGATGCACAGGGCTTACTGAAATCTGCTATTGTAGCAAGGCTGCTTGGATCCAGGGTGGCCGGATTTGATAAAAACTCTGCCAGAGAAGGGATTGGGGCATATTTCTATCATGAGAGGTTTGCTATCTCGTATGCGTTAAATAAAATAGACAGAAATGCGATGCTTGTATCCAAGGCACTGGATATCATGATAGTGCGTCAAGATATTTTAAAAAAGCATGCTTTTCTCTATCATGATAACTATCAATTTGATTTTTTATCCTCTCACAGGAAAAATATCTTGCTTATCATCTCTTCAAGCTGGGAGAGTAAAAATTATCCCAAAGAGCAGTTTTTGGAGTTGACACGAAAATTTGCTGCCCATTATATCATCGTCTGGGCAAATGAAGAGGAGAGAGAAAAAGCACTTTTTATCAAAGGTCATGATGAAGCAGTTACTGTCCCTGACAGGCTCTCTTTGGATGCACTGAAAAGTTTGATCTCACAGGTAGATCTGGTGATTGGCAATGATACAGGACCCACGCATATGGCATGGGGGCTTAATATCCCTTCTATTACACTTTTTGGTCCCACACCGATTGAGCAGAGCTACCAAACAGCGATCAATGTCTCTTTGAAATCACCTTCAAAGGTCAATCCTTACAAACTAAACCGGCATGATTTTTCTATCAAAGAGATCCCGGTAGAAGCAATCATAACCAAAGCAAAAGCTTTATTGTCATGATAAACAGACAAAAGCTGCATCAGATCTTTTATATTGCTGCACTTGCATTGGCGTTTTTCATGCCGCTCTCCCGTGCGGGCATCTCTTTTTTTACGGGAATTTTAACACTTCTTTGGATCATCAACGGCAACTTTGCTGCACAATTGAATAAAGTCAAAAAAGAGCCATTCTTTTGGGCTTTGGGTATTTTTATCTGCTATATGACAGCTACACTTTTATGGAGTGATAACCTTGCTTTGGGACGAAAAGAGCTGTTGAATTATTATTACTATTTGCCATTGATACTTTTTTTATATACGATGCTTGAGAAGCAGGAAGCGGGTAGATTATTATGGGCATTTTTTGCCGGTATGACGGTTTCTGTGATACTCTCATACGGGATATATTGGCAGTGGTGGCATAAAGAGGGTGTGACGGTACTCAACCCCTCGCCCTTTATGCATCATATTATTTACAGTATCTATCTGGCGATGGCTGCTTTGCTGCTTTTATCTACGATGCTTCACAAACACAGAGCAAGGTGGCAGGACAGTGTACTGCTGTTTCTTTTTTTCCTAGTCGTGGGAAATTTGCTCTTTGCCTGGGGGCGTACCGGGCAGGTGGCTTTTGTCATTGGACTGCTCTTTTTGACACTGACACATA
The DNA here is from genome assembly GCA_024762875.1 of Sulfurospirillum sp. GTDB lineage: Bacteria > Campylobacterota > Campylobacteria > Campylobacterales > QNZT01 > JANTGR01. The sequence continues at coordinate 3,272 of JANTGR010000034.1, read as the reverse complement.
TCAAAGTGACACGTAAGAGCTTTGGTATCGCTTTGCTGATTGTGATGGTGGGGTTGTGGGGGATATTGCACTTTTCCACACAGGTGCAGACAAAAATTGACAAGACAAAAGAAGATATCACACTCTTAAAAGAAGATGGAAAATATGATACCTCTATCGGTGGAAGAATAGCGATGGAAATTGTAGGGTGGGAAATAGTGAAAGCGCATCCTCTTTTTGGCGTGGGCATAGGAGATCTGAAGCAGGCAGTGGCAACAAAGGTAGAAGAAGTGCAGAATCAAAAGTTTGCTTTTATCACCCGCTATGATCATCTGCATAATCAATACCTGCAAATCTTGGTACAGGGAGGATTTGTTGGTTTTATAACCTTTCTGGCACTCTTTTATACCTTGATGATGCGTATTGGAAGCCATGAACGCGCAGGTGCTTATGCACTGATTTTATTTATTGTCTATTTGAGCAGTTTTTTTATGGAAGTGGTACTGAGACGTCAGTTTGGTATCATGCTTTTTGTCTGGATGGTTTCGCTGATTTTGCTCTTAACAAAAGAGCAAAAAAGCAATTACCAGCGCTGATCTTGTAAATAGCGCTCTACATCCTTTCCCCATTTTTCATCGATAGTGATATGATTTTGCTTATCATAAAAAGGGGGATATTTTCCACTATTGAGCGTAAAACGGATATAGTGGTGATTATAGACGCCTAGTGCATAATGCAGCGGTTTTACATCACCAACTTCTTCAACTCTTTTTTTCAGTCTCATATATAAGTCAAAGTCGGCAGCCTGTACCCGTTCATCCCAAAGACCCACTTTCTCAATCAGGGACTTTTTAAATAAAACACTGTTTCCCACAAAACCTTCTTTGACACTGTAACCAAATCTTTCAAAGCGCTCTTGATTAAATGCTTCCCAATCTTTATACATCCAGCGGTGCATACGGCGGATGGCAGATTTGTTTTTGGAAAAAAAACCGATGATATTTTTGATTTTATTCCAGCGGCGTTTGTATTTTTTGGTTGTTTTTTTATCTTCAAGACGTTCTATACCACAGCAGGTAACGGCATCGAGTTGATTGTTTTCCAAGGTTTCAATGAGATGTTTATCCCAGTGTGGAGAGACGATGATGTCATTATTTAAGAATGCCAGATAGTCATTGGATGCGATGGCAATTCCCTGGTTTTGGGTATAGGGGTAGGAGTAGTTTTCACTGTTTTTGATCACACGGGCACCCATTTTTTCAAAATATTCACCTGAGCCGTCTGTGCTGGCATTGTCAATGATGATAAGTTCGAAGTTGTGATAGGTGTATTTTTGAAGTGATTCAAAAAAGACTTCATTCATAGCGCGTTGATTGTGCAGGGCAGTAATGATCGTTATCATGATAAGTTAACCTTTGAGCATTTGCTGGCATTATAGCAAAATATAGGCTTTAAGATAGACATGCTACAATTTCATCTATAGATAAAAAAGGGGCAGTGTGTATGGTCAATATCTCTGTTGTTATGCTGACAAAAAATGCCCAAAAGTCACTGCATGAATCTTTGCAGGCATTAGTAGACTTTCCTGAAGTGATTGTCCTGGACAATGGCAGCAGTGACAGGACAGTGGAGATTGCCAAAAGTTTTTCAAATGTGAAAATTTATGAGTCTGATTTTATCGGTTTTGGTCCATTGAAAAATCTGGCTATCTCCTATGCCAGTTACCCCTGGATACTTTCCATAGACAGTGACGAAGTACTGTCAACTGCCTTGATTGAAGAGATCAAAGGGTTGGATTTGGAAGATGAAAAGTGTATCTACGCGATTGAAAGGGACAATTTTTATCAGCAAAATCATATTGCCTGTTGTGGCTGGCAGGGGGATTTTGTACTGAGACTTTTTTCTAAAAAGAAGACAAAATTTTCTGCTGTGCAAGTACATGAAAGTTTGCAAACTACTGGTATGCAGGTTGTCAAACTCAAAGGACATATGAAACATTATGCCTATGAGAGTATAGAACAATTGATCGATAAACTGCAGTTTTATTCATCACTGTATGCCAAAGAAAATAGCGGTAAAAAGCATGCTTCACCCTCAAAAGCTTTTTTTCGTGCTGCCTTTACATTTTTTAAAAATTATGTTTTGCAAAAAGGCTTTTTATACGGATATGAAGGACTGTTGATCTCTGTTTGCAATGCCAATGGAACATTTTATAAATATATGAAACTGTATGAAGCAAACCGATATGTCTGAAAAGAAGGAAAAAAAGATGCAAGTTAGCGGCTTTACATTTTTAAAAAATGCACAGATGCTGGGATATCCTTTTATCGCGTCGGTTCAATCCATCTTGCCTATCGTAGATGAATTTGTCATCGCGCTAGGCCCTTGTGAAGATGCGACAGAAGAGATGCTGCTAGCCCTAGATGAACCCAAGATAAAAATCATACATACACAGTGGAATGACAAGATGAAAGATCGCGGCTATGTCTATGGCCAGCAGAAAATGATTGCACAGTTTAATTGTGTGGGAGACTGGGTTTTTTATCTTGAAGCAGATGAAGTGGTGCATGAGGCAGATCTGGAAAAGATTCAGACTGCTATGCAGCGTTATGTAGAAGATAGTGAAGTGGAAGCACTGATTTTTGATTATCTGCATTTTTATGGCAATCAAAACAGTTATCTTTGGAGCCCTGGCTGGTATAGACGGGCACCGCGTATCTTGAAAAACTCTATTAGATCTTATGCACCTGATGGACTTTTTTGGCTGGTTCTTGATAAAAACAAAACAGGGCGTTATCCCAAGGCCAAAATGAGTGGTGCGACGATGTATCACTATGGCTGGGTGAGAAGTGAAGCACAGATGAATCTCAAAAGCAAACAGGTGCAGCAATATTGGAATAAATCACATCAAAAAATAGATTACAGCCAAATCGATGCTGCGATTATCAAAGCATTTGAGGGCAGACACCCCAAAGTCGTACAGGAGTGGCTGCCAGAGGCTAAAGATATCTACAAACCTGATCCTAACTACATTTTAAGCAGGCGGGAGAGAAAACATCGTTTGATGTTAAAACTAGAGAAGCTTTTTGGTCTGGAACTGAGTAAAAAGCATTATACATTGATCAAATGAAGATTTTAATAGAGCTGCCAACCTGGCTGGGTGATTGTGTGATGGCAACACCTGCTATCGAGGCACTGCTAGAGACGTATCATGATAGTGAAGTGACGATTGTGGGTTCATTTGTCTCAACAGAAATGATGAAAGCCCACCCTCGTGTGAAACGCGTCTATGT
>JANTGR010000033.1 GCA_024762875.1 Sulfurospirillum sp. | reverse complement strand
TTCGTTAAATAGCTATGGCTATTCGCCTCAAACGAGCCAAAAATATGCCTAAAAGTGTGAATTTTTCGCTTCAATCAGATGAATCCGACAGCCTCCTGGGACATCTCTATTTATCAACGAAAATCCATTTGTATCAAACTCTCTGCCCACATCTCTAACTGTGCCTTAGGCAGTGCACTGACAAAGCGGTTCAATTCAACTCCATTTTTGAAGGCAATCATAGTAGGAAGCTCATTCACACCATAACGAAGCGCAATTTCTGGTGTCATTGTTGTATCTATTTTTAAAAATCTCACTTCTAGTGGAAAATTTTTAGCTGCAGCTTCGAAATCAGGAGCCATTGCATTACAAGGTGCACAATCAGGTGAATAGAAATCAACAAGCACAACCATATCATTTTCATCAATATGTTTTTTAAAACCCTCTTCATCACACACCACAGGAGTTGTGTCAGTTAATGCTTGTGAACATGCTTCACATATTGCCTCTTTTTTGGCAACTTCAATTGGGATCGTATTTGTATTATTGCAGTGAGGACAAACAGCTTTTAGCGTTTCCATATAAAGCCCCTTATGAATCTATATATTGAGTATTCTGAACAAACCTACTTGTGAACGACTTTTGCAGCCGTTTTACGGCGCAGCCTTAGTGAATAAGTGTGTTTGTTCAGAATACTCTATTCATAATGCAAAATTGATTCTAATTTTGTACAATCTATCCCCATTTTAAAAACAAATTGTTTATAATAACACGTTTCGGGGCGTAGCGCAGCCTGGTCAGCGCACTATCTTGGGGTGATAGAGGTCGCCAGTTCAAATCTGGTCGCTCCGACCATGGGTCAAAATTGATTAAGATCAGATTTACCTCGCATAACACCAAATCCATAACCCCGACTATAGAGAGATTTTGGATAAAAGAAAAATCTATAAAATTTTTAAATTTTGTACCCTTGTTTACTGGGCCTTTGAACTTATCGTTGTAACTGATAAATCTGTTCAAGCTTGTTTAACAAAGGGAGATAGAACATTTCTACTTCAGAGATTTTGATATGACTTTGATTTGGGAAAAAAAAGTGGGTGTTCCGGTTTCGTCTTGTTCTGATGATGATGTAAAATATCTCTACAATGAGTGCACTCTCTTGTGGTTTTATTGAGAGTTTTTCAAAAAGCACTTGTTCAGCTCTTTTTAAAGCTGTGCTAACTGTGCCGGTATTAATCTCTCCTAGATAATTGATTTCTAACATTTCAAGTTCAGATTGAAGCCATTGATTCACAGAAGATGTCACTTTGGCACCATATTCACTATGTGCTCTTTTGCGAAAAAAAGAAACGTGATGTTTTAACAGACAGGCTTTGAGCAAGATCTCTGCTGACAAGGAGATATTTCGCCAAAAATCAACTGATTCAAAAGGGGTAGTACTGCCAACATCTGAAAATTTAAAAGTACCATTTTCATACATAACTATATTTTGAGAAATCGCCAGATGAATGGCATAACAATGATTCTCTTCATCAAGATTACTAATATCAATGCGCATCATGCTAACTCCTTGCCATATTTGTATAGAGATCTATAACTGCAATGCCTATCTTTTTATTCAGCTGACACCATAAAAAGAGTACTTATTTTACCATTATCATGATAGATATGCTATACTCTTATAATGAAATTAAACATTACAGACAAATACTTCCAAAAACTTCCATCCAAAGAGCAAGATTTCATCAAACATGCTACCGACAGATATCATCTCTCAATCCAGGATAGAAAACAGCTCATCGATATGGCCATTGACCTGGATATGTGGGATGAAGAAAATCTCAGTGATATTTGGGCTTATCATCTGGAAGAAAAGTATGAAGGCAAAAAGCTCAAACAGATACTCATAGCCCATGCAAAAGCTTACTACAACAATCTCAAAGATGCCCCAAGCCGCTATGATGACAAATCTGCACACAAAGCCAAACCACCACGTATCAAATTTACCACCCAGGAGAAAGAAAATCTTGGATTTGGGCTCTGCCCCGTCGCCTCCCCCAAAACCAGATGCTGTAATCTTCTCACACTCGATGCCGTAGAAAGCTGTGGATTTGACTGCTCTTACTGCTCTATCCAATCTTTCTACAACGAAGACAAAATCACCTTTGACAGCAGCCTGAAACAGAAACTCGATGCCATAGAACTCGACGAACATGAATTTTATCATATCGGAACCGGGCAAGCCAGTGATTCACTCATGTGGGGCAATAAAAACGGTGTCTTGGATGATCTCGTTGCTTTTGCCGAAAAATACCCCAATGTCATGCTGGAGTTCAAAACAAAATCTGATAATATCAGCTATTTTTTAGACCGTGACCTCCCGCCAAATCTCCTTTTTACCTGGTCGATCAATCCACAAACCATCATCAACAACGAAGAACACCTCACCGCATCATTGGACAGACGCTTGGCGGCCGCAAAACGCTTGGAAGAGAGGGGCTGCCTTGTCGGTTTTCACTTTCATCCAATGATCTATTTTCAAGGTTGGGAAGCAGCATACGGCGCTATCTTTGAGCGTCTTGTTTCTGAATTTGACCCTGCACGGGTTGCCCTTGTTTCTCTGGGTACACTCACTTTTATCAAACCGGTGATGAAGCAGATCAGGCAACGGGATTTCAAATCAAAAATTCTGCAAATTCCCCTCGTAGAAGCCAGCGGCAAACTCTCTTATCCTTTGGAAACCAAACGCAAACTTTTCTCTTTTGCCTACCAGTCTCTCAAAGCCTGGCACGGAAAAGTCTTTTTCTATATGTGTATGGAAGATCATTCCCTGTGGAAAGACGTCTTTGGCTATGAATACCCTACCAATGAAAGTCTGGAGTTGGATATGAAGCTGCATTATCTGCAAAAAATAAAAGCATCCTAACAGACTTATTATTCATCTATGTTATAATGCGTCTATGCATTATATATTTGAACATCCCTATTTCTTACTCTTGATGCCCTTGGTACTCTGTCTGATATATTGCAAAAAAATACACCAAAAAAGTTATCTGCCCCGCCTGGACTGGATACCCAGAAAAAACCGTCTTTTCAATCTCCAAACGCTTTTAAAAGTCGCCATTTTTACACTATTTATCCTCGCTTTGGCTTCTCCAATCTCTTATGATGCCATCACCCCTTCCCAAAAGTATGGCCGGGATATTGTACTCGCTCTTGATACCAGCGGTTCCATGCGGGAGAGCGGTTTTAGCAAAAAAGAAGTAGATAAAAGCAAATTTGAACTTTTGCAGGAGCTTGCTGCCAACTTCATTGATAAAAGAGTCAGTGATAACATCGGTGTTGTAGCATTTGGAACTTTTGCCTTTTCAGCTTCACCTGTCACCTATGACCATGAAAGCCTCAAAGAACTGCTGAGTATGCTTGAAGTTGAAATTGCCGGTAAAAATACTGCCATAGGAGATGCTATCGCACAAAGTATTCTGACTCTCTCCTATGCCAAAGCCAAAGAAAAGATCATCATACTCATCACAGACGGCATCAACAATGCAGGCAGTACCTCCATCAAAGATGCGCTCACTGAGGCCAAAAAACAACACATCAAGATTTACACCATTGGATTGGGGAGCACAAAAGATTATGATCAAAAGCTGCTCTCTCACATCGCATCTGAAACATTTGCAAAAGATTTTTCAGCCAAGGATGCACTATCCCTTAAAGCGGTCTATGAAGAGATCGATACCCTGCTTCCAAGCTCTATTCGTTCAGAGCAGTATATGCATAAAAAAGCTCTTTTTATCTTCCCGCTCTTGCTGGCAACTGTGCTTCTGTTTTGGCTGCTGATGAGAGAAAGAGAGATCATATGAGCATACTCTATCCACAAGCATTTCTACTGCTTATTTGGCTTTTTTGGATCTATAAGAGAAAAGGAGGTCAGCGCTCTTTTCTACTTTATATAACACTCATTTTATCGATTGCAGCACTCTCAAGACCGGTTCTTGTAGAACAAAAAGTCTCCCAGAAACTACAGGGAAGAGAGATTATTATTGCGCTGGATGTCTCTGCTTCGATGCAGGCTGAAGATATTGTGCCTACCAGACTCACTGCGGCCAAATCTGTAATTCGCCGTATCTTTACACAAAACAGTCATGATCGCTTTGCGCTTTTTGCTTTTACTACCAACCCCCTCATTCTCTCTCCGTTCACCAGTGATCATCAACTGCTCATCAGTGCGTTGGATTCTTTACAGGTTGACAATATCCTCACACATGGAACCAGTCTTGAAAAGCTTTTAAAACGTCTCTCCAGACTGAGTCAGCGTGAAAAAACCCTCTTGCTTTTGAGTGATGGCGGCGACATCCAGGATATTGATCCGCTGCTTGCTCTAAGTCGCCAGGGGGGTATCAAGATATACGGTATCGCTACCGCTACACAAAAAGGTACCTATCTGAAAACAACGGATAACAAAAAATTAAAAGACAGCAAAGGCAACCTCATCATCAGCCGATTAAACCCTCACTATCAGGCACTCTGTCTCAAAAGTGGCGGTGGATTTTTCACGCTGGAAGATTTGGATGAAACCCTTGCATTTATCGATACATCAACAGCCAGCCAAAAGAGCAGCAAAGGGTATATTGAACTTTTTTGGTTGCCGCTGCTGATCGCACTTTTTCTTTTTTTACTGCACTATATCCGCATACCGAAAAAATTAGCCCTCCTGCTGCCTTTTTTGACACTGCACTCCCAGTCGGGAATACTTGACTGGCACTATATCTCACAAGCCACAAGTGCCTATCATGATAAGCAGTACAAAAAGGCAGCCAAAGCCTTTGAAGCTATAGACCGCCAGACGATGCAAAGCCAGCTGAATCTAGCCAATAGTTACTATCAACTGGGTAATTTTACAAAAGCGAGAACGATTTACAACAGACTGCAAAGCAATGATCCCCATATCAAAAAAATCATATTTTTCAAGCTGGGTAACTGTGCTTATCATAAAAAACAGTATCAAAAAGCACATCAGTTTTATCTCAAAGCACTCCGTTTTGGCAAAGATAAAAAAGTGCTGGAAAATCTGCATCTTGTAGCGTTTAAACAAAATGCGCAGAGAAAAGATTTTCCTGCATTTCACAAATCCAAAGAGAAACAAAACTCCCCGCAAGGCTCCAACGATACCAAAACTGATCAAAAAAAAGAGTCACACAGCAACACTAAAAAAACATTTAAAAACGGTATGGGCAGCAAGGGTGAAGGCAAAACTGCCAAAAAAAATCAGTCACAATCCAAGAAATCACCCTCTTCTCTGACCCGTCCACTGGGCTACAAAGCCTATGAACTTATCAACAAAGGATACATCGATGAAAAAAAACCTTGGTAAAATCCTCTTTATGCTATTTGCTTTGGGCAATCTACAAGCCTCGGTATTTAAGAGTGATATTGCCGTCACCAATCATAACCCTTTTTTGAAAGAAGCAGTTGATATCACTGTGACTTTGATGCAAACTGACCGTAGTGATATCATGTATTTTACACTGCAACCGAAAAAAAACAAAGATTTTTTACTGATTTTAGACAGCGAAGATGAGCAAAGTCACGACATTCATCAAAAGAAGATGCGCTACCACTATACCTTTTATCCTTTAAAGGAGGGAAATATATCTCTGACCTTTGATGTCAAAGCAGCCATGGTAAATGAAAATAATCTTGCAAAATACAACACCGGCAGTGCAGATGAATTGACAGCGCTAGAGAGCAAAAGCTATCATGATACACTCAAGCCAATCATTTTTCATGTCAAACCAATCAAAAACAACATCACCCTTGTTGGGGATTTTTCTCTCTCCAGCAAACTGGATAAAACGCATATCACTTCTAATGATCAGCTAAACCTCACCTATACCTTAAAAGGAGAAGGCTACAACCCCCATATCAAAACACTTTTGCCTCCGATAGACAATGTTGAAACCTTTCTTGAAATCACCCAGGATGATACCAGCACACAAAGCTTTCATTATGCATTGATTGCACAAAATGATTTTATGCTGCCCTCTGTTGGCATCAACTGTTTTTCACCCAAAAAACAGAAATATTACAAACTCAAAACAGCTGCCCAAAAGATCCATGTTACGCCAGTCAATATACAAACCCTTGTTGACAAAAAAAGTTCACTGCCCCAAAAAGCATGGGACATACAGGCATGGCTTCCTTATCTCAATGGTTTTTTACTTTTTTTAGCCGGGTTTTTGAGTGCTAAACTCAATGTAACACACTACTTTAGAAAAAAAGTCATCCCAAGCAGTCCATTGCAGACAAAGATCAAACTCGCCAAAGATCCAAAAGAACTTTTACAACTCCTTTTAGGTTCAGATGATAGACGCTTCAAACCTTTTATCATAGAGTTGGAAGCGGCAGTTTATGAAAAGAAAAAAGTCAATTTAAAAGCCATAAAGGATGCCTTATCAAAACTATAGAATCCATACTTTTAAAAACAAAAAAACAGGTTTTCAATACAAATTTCGGCTCAAATCTCTCCAATAAAAAAGGCGAAGGTTTTGACTTTGCCGAAATCGCCCTTTATCATGCCGGTGAAAATGCAAAAAAAATAGACTGGAAAAGTACTGCCAAAACAGGCAAACCGCATGTTAAACTCTTTTTTGAGGAGCGTGAAGCAAATGTTGTCATCTGTGCACTGATGAGCGGCAGTCTGCTTTTTAAACAGAAAAAAGAAGCACTCTTGAAAATGATCGCTCAACTAGGCTTTTCCACCATCAAAAATGCCAATGCACTGACACCTGTCATGATAAGCCATCACAGTGAACTTTATCTTCCCCCGACCAAAAAACTAGGAGCCATTTCACACTTTTTGCGCAAGATAGATGCAGTGAACCTTGAAGGAGCACAAAGTATCCTGCCCAATCTCGCACAAAAAATCCATCAAAAAGTGAAGAAAAGATCGCTGATTGTATTGGTGGGAGATTTTTTGGGAGAGGTTGACTTAAGCTTGCTGGCTAAGCGCCATGTACTGTATGTCATCATCATTCGTGATCGTTTTGAAGAAAATCCACACGCCCTGGGTGATGGTGAATTTATGGATCCTCAGACACTGGAAAAAGCGGCATTTTATTTTGGTAAAAAGGCAAAAGAAGCCTATGCCAAACGCTATCATGATAATGACTTGAAACTGATCAGACATTTGCAGATGCTGGGTATCGCTTATGATAAAGTCGTGATATAGGCAAACGCCGCATCCAGCTGGTGTTCATTAAATACTTTGACACCATATTGTTCCAGCAATCTGACTGTGATGCCTTTTCCCGGTACCAACGTTTTTGAAAAGCTGCCATCATAAATGGACTCATTGCCGCAGGATGGACTGTTTGCCTTCAATATCGCTACCTGGATATCATGCTGCTGCACCAAAGACAAAGCGTGTCTGGCACCTTTTTGAAAACAGGCTGTCACCTCTACCCCTTCCCTGTTTAAGACACTATCATGATAGATCTCTGCAGGAATTCTAGGCACAGGCAAACCACCATCTACCTCAGGACAACACGTCACAATATCCAGCTCTTTCATCCTATCATGACAGACCAAATTGTTTTGACCGTCATAACGGACATTTTCTCCCATCAAACATGCAGAAACCAAAACTTTCATTTGTACACTTTACAGGCAGCAGCAGGCCATTTGCCCGGTAACTGTTGACAAATCTGTCCCACAACTTTATCCATATCATCATAACTTGGGTGTTTGCCGGGCTGGTTCCAAATCAAAAACATAAAGCCAATGATACTTTTACGTGTTTTGATATCAGCATTTTTATACACAGCGATATTGGCATCCAGGTTTCTAATATCATCATGATAACCTGCTATAATCTGCAAAATGCCATGATCACTGAAAAATTTGACGCTTTTTGAAAAATCTTCACTACGCTTATCTTCCAAACCGGGTTCATAAGGGTTGGGAAACCAGTTAAATACAACTGTCTCTTTGGGCAGATAGTCAATAGCTCCTTTAGCCCCGTCTTTGACACCCATATAGGGGTCTTTTGCATTAAAATTAGGATCAAACATATCACTCATGACATAAGTTGTCAGATTTGAATCACCCACAAGATTTTCGATCAATTTTCTGGTTGTGATCCCGATATAGTCACCACCAGTAAATCCGCCTATCGTATTATGTGCATCATACTCTTTGGCATAAACATCTTTGCAGCGCTCATCCCAGCCAGCTTCACGCCATTCATCATCATTAAAAGCGATACCGTCTATTCTGCCATGCATCGCTGACTTGATATATGCCAATTGATCCTTCATGATTGCATAGTAGAGTTTTGTATCTGCGCAACTGTCAGCAGTCGTATCATGATCGTAAAAACGGGATACATCGATACGCGGATACCAGCTCACCTGCAGCGTATGTTCTTTTTTGATACGCGCACTTAAAAGATCCAGCTTGCTATCATGCAGCTGATAGTCTTTGCCCTCTTCATAAACCACAAAATCAGATGCAACAACAGGTTTATTTCCTTTTCGCACAACCTGTTCTTCTTTGGTATAACCGACCTCCTGCAGTTGCATGGCATTGATATTCAAATCACCTTTTTCTCTGTCATGATAAAGAAAAACTTTGATTTTGCCCTGGGTATTTTTATGATTGAGACTGTTAAAATAGATACTGTATTGACCAAATCTCTGTGTTGGTGTGATATCTCTATAAAACTTTTGTATGCCAAAAAGTACTTTGCCATTTTCTCCTTTATGATCCTCATCCAGTACACTCACTTTTACAACTTTGCCGCTGTATCCGTGTGTTGAAGCGGTCATTGTCAATTTATACTCAGTATTGGGTTTGATATCTTTAAAGTGATACAAACCATCAAGCAGACTTTTTTCTGCTTTTTGTACTTTGGTGTCCGGGTAGGCGTAATCACCAACAACTTTATAGGCAGTCACTGCTTTGTTGGCTTCTGAAAAATCAAATGCACCTTTTTGATAAAAATGATTTGCCTCATCACCATCCTTGGCCACCAAAGTAGGTACTTCTGGATTAAAATGCATCACAATGACTTTCAGTCCCTGCTTATGTGCCAGTTTTTCTACTTCAGAAAGTCTCTCTTTGACCATATCGATGACAGGATTTTGATGTGAAAGTCTCGCATAAACATACTCTTCATTTAATACCAATGCGTTAAATCCCAGCCGTTTTGCTTTTATAATCACTTTTTTCAGTAATGCAAAATTATCATCTTCATTAATAGCGCGATCAAAATAAACTATACGATCTTGAAATACTTCTTTTTTTTGATCATTTTGATTAATATCCTGTTTTTCACTCATGCCGTATGCGGACAATGCCATACTCAATATGAGTAACATTCCTGCCAGAAAAGAAAATTTTTTATTTTTATTTATCATCGTTAAATCCCTTATTATGGGATATTATAATGTCATGAGCTTAATTGGCAGTTAACCAAAGTATCTTTTTTCCTTAAGTTACAGAAACTAACAGTCGATACTACAAAGCGTTGTTTTATCAAAAAAAATTATACAAAACGATGTTTTTTATAAATTTTTGTGTTATAATCGCAAATGCAATTTGTCAATTGCAGATAGTTATTTCATATAAGTTATATTTATTATAACTATATGTTTTAACTGTCTAAAATTTTTAAAGGAGTTTATATGAAATTAGGCTTTCTCGTAGACCTCGATCTTTGTATGGGATGCAAAGCATGTGAGGTTTCATGTAAGGTTGAGAATGAAGTACCACTGAGCTCGTGGAGACTTCGTGTTAAGTATGTAGATCAAGGGCTTTTCCCCAATACGTCAAGAACATTTACGCCACTTAGATGTAATCACTGTGATAGTGCACCATGTGAGCGTATCTGTCCGGTATCTGCACTGCATTATTTGGAAAATGGTATTGTCAACATTGACAAAGACAGATGTATCGGATGTGCTGGTTGTATTATGGCCTGTCCATATGGTGCGATTTACATGGATCCTGAAACAAATACAGCGGATAAATGTACATACTGCGCACACAGAATCGAATCAAGCATGATGCCGGCATGTGTCGTTGCCTGTCCTGTTGAAGCAAATATCTTTGGTGATTTGGAAGATCCGACAAGTCATATCAGCAAGTATATCGATAGAGACAAAAAAGTGCAGGTTAGAAAGCCTGAGAAGAACACTATTCCAAAACACTTTTATGTTGGCGGCGGACAAGCACAGCTTAACCCACAAGCGGCATTTAGACCTGAGGGATACGATCTATTTGACAATATCACTCACTTAAAACATATCGGAAAGGGGCACTAGATGGTAGAACATACTCAAATCATTAACCATGCAAAAGTTACACTTGATGTTGCACTTCCAGGCATTGTTTGGGGTTGGATGATTACACTAAATCTCTGGGCAAAAAGTATCGCAACCGGAACTATCCTTGTTGGTGCCTTTTTATTAGCACGTCATAAAGATGAAGGTGGCGTAAACGGTATCAGAATGCTTATACCGATAATGGCATTTATCTTTTTAAATATCTTCTTGCTCTTTACGCTTTTGGATCTGCATCAGCCATTTAGAATGATCAATATCTTCATCCATCCTCACTTTACATCTGCTATTACTGTTGGAGCATGGATTGCAACAGCTTTAACCGGTGTCATTGCATTGATGACTTATCTGTCAATTATCAAAAAAGAGACAAAAGGTTTATATGATTCACTATTGAAAGTCGCAGTTGTACTTGCTATTCCTACGACACTTTATACTGCAGTCATAATGGGGGAAGCCAGTGCGAGAGAATTATGGCAGACACCTGCAGAACTTGCACAAATGGCTTTTGCTGCATTCGTCGCCGGTTCTTCTTTGCTTGCATTCTTTTCAGGCAAATGGACAGCTGAAGCAAGAAGAGATTTAGCGATTATTTTAGGTACAGCTGCAGCCTTGTCAATGACAATGTATCTTGGTGAGTATTTCTTCTCATGGAAAGGTGCTGAAGTTGAAGCAACTATGGCTGCTATCCATTCCGGTGGAGAATACAGCGGACTGTTCTGGGCTGGTCAAGTGATCGGATATATGATTCCGATTGTATTGTCTATCATGGCAGTGAGAAAAGGAAATGCTGGGCTATTGAAGCTGGCAGCATTATGTGCACTGATTGGTCTGTTTATGGCTAAACACGTGTGGCTTATCATTCCACAATTATTATCGTTAAGTTAGGGAGAAAAGAATGTTTTTAGAAAGTAGAAGAAATTTTTTAAAAGGCACTGCATATGGTGTTGCCGGCGCAACTGTAGCGACTGGTGTATTTACCAATGTTATTGCTGAAGAGACAGAAGAAACATCCAAGTTCACACCTACTCCAGATGAACTCCACTTTTATCCATCTGTAGATGAGTGGGACAGTTTTAAAGAGCTTGACGGTGATGACTGGAAAAGAGGCGGTACAGGTAGAAATGGCGTAGAGTCAGAAAGCAATCCTGATGGTATCAAAGTACATGATTATACGATTGTACCGACTGCATGTTCAAACTGTGAAGCCGGTTGTGGTTTAACTGCATGGGTTGATAAGAAGACACTGACTGTTAGAAAATATATGGGTAACCCGCTTCATACAGGAAGCCGTGGTAGAAACTGTGCCAAAGGGTACGGAACCATGAGTCAGATGTATGATCCAGATCGTATTCCTTTCCCTATCAAAAGAGCACCGGGTTCTAAAAGAGGTGATGGTAAATGGATCAGAATTTCTTGGGATCAGGCACTCAAAGAGATCGGTACAAAGATGCGCGATACTTTAAAAGTAGGTGATGAACTCTCTAAAAAATATATCATGTATCATGTTGGTCGTCCAAATGAAAATGGTTTTACAGGAAGAGTTCCAGCGATGCTGGGTGTTGATGGTTCAGACTCGCATACAAATATATGTTCAGCAGGTGCACGTGAAGGTTCAATCCAATGGGCAAATGATGACAGAAACTCTCCAGACTGGGAAAATGCAAAACTTATATTTTTACAATCTTCTCATGCAGCAGATGCTGGTCACTACTTCCAGCAATCAGCAGGTTTGATCGCAGATGCTAAAAAACGTGGTGCAAAAATGGTCGTTATCGATCCAAGGCTTTCAAACTCAGCCGGTATAGCTGATGTTTGGCTTTCACCATGGCCAGGAACAGAAGCAGCGTTGTATCTTTACTATGTTAATAAAGTCCTAAATGGCAAAAATATCAATGGTAGAGACTTAGTTGATCATGAGTTTGTTAAAAACTGGGTTAACTGGGATCGTTTGATGGCTGATGAAGCATATCTTCAAAAGATGATTGGTTATGGCTATATCAAATCTATGCCAAAAGAGAAAACCTATGAAGCCTTTATAGAGATGCTAAAAGAGATCTATGCACCATATACAAAAGAATATGTAATCAAAGAGTGTAAACTAGAAGAACAAGAAGATAAACTAGATGAACTATTTGATATGATTGTAGATGCAGGTCCAAGAATCGCTACCTACCTCTGGCGAGCTGGTACAATCGGTCACAGAGGCGGCTGGATGAATACAAGAACTGGTTTCTTGCTTATGGCACTTGTTGGTGCAATGGCCGGTGATATCGGTGGCGTGAGCTGGCACCACTGGCATGAAATCTCTATCGGTGGTAAAGGAGATAAAGCAACCGTTGCAGGTAAATACCCTGATAAAGTTGATGTATGGAATGAATTGGCATGGCCACCTGAGTACCCACTCTCAACTTATGAGATGAGTATGATTCTTCCGCACCTATTGGCTGATGAAGCATGGCAGCAAAAATGGATTGATAAAGGTGTCAATGTACCACAAAAACTAGCCGTTTGGATACCTAGAATGTACAATCCTGTATGGATCAATCCAGATGGATTTAGATGGATCGATGTACTTAAAAATGAGAAAAAAATGGAGATGACACTCAACCTCTCTCCAACTTGGTCTGAAACAAACTGGTTCTGTGATTATGTACTACCAGTCGGTTTGGCAGGTGAGAGACATGATCAACAGTCCTCTCCAACAAAACCTGAGAGATGGACAGCATTTAGACAACCTGCTCTTCGTGTAGCACTTGAAAAAATGGGCTGGAAACCAAAAAGACCAGAGCGTGCAACACTAGAAGCACATATGAAAGCAGGTCTTGGTGAAATTTGGGAAGAAAATGAATTTTATTTTAATCTACTTTACTATCATGTTGATCCAGATGGAAGCATGGGTATTCAAAAACATGCTGCCAGCAAAAAAGACCCTAGCCGTCCGGTAACAATATCAGAATACTATGACGCAGGATTCAGTCTGCTTCCAAATCTCTTGGAAACTGCAAAAAAAGAGTATGCTAACAGTGAATTTCCATGTTATGAATATATGAGAGATCATGGAGCATGGACAGAAGAGACTGATATCTATAGACCTCAAGAGCGAGAACTTGTAGTTGACAAAGACAAAAGAACAATTACAGCGCATGGTAAAACCTACAATGCTGATGAAGTTGAACAAGATGAATTTGGTGTATTGTCCGTAGAACATGAAGGTAAAAAACACTCTATTGGTGTAGAAGTTGATGGCAAGCTGCATCAAGGTTTCCATACTATGGACAAAAAACTTAACTTCTATTCTGATTGGTTTGGAAATGAATGGAAATGGCCAGAATATGCTATACCTATCTATCCAAGAGACAAAGCAGAAAGAAAGAAAATGGTACACCTAGTAACACAGGTACACCATGATTTTATGGAAAAAGATAATGAATTTGCACTCAATACAATCTTTAGATTGTCATACAATATTCATACAAGATCTGTGAATTCAAAACACTTGATGGAAATTTCTCAAAACCATAATCCAATTTGGATTTATACCAAAGATGCTGAAAAGCTGGGTATTAAAAACAGAGATGCTGTCAAAGTACGTATCGTAGATACTGTCAGTGGTTTAGACAGTGGTTATTTTATCGGTATGGCCATCACAACAGAAGGTACAAGACCAGGTGTTTTAGCTTGTTCACACCATGCAGGGCGTTGGAAAGTAAAAAATGCTGTCAGCATTCCTGGCTTTGAACATAAACTGGGTGTCATGGGCGTTGGTTCTCCACTTTATAGCATCAAAGATGATGGTGCAGAAGCCAGCATGACTGCCAAAGAAGGTATCAAACCTATGAAACCATGGCAGTTTACGGAGTACAATAAAGATCTTGACAATATCTGGTGGGATGGATTAACCGGTGCATGGCAAAATGCGGTAGCACCTGTACATCCAGATCCAATTGCCGGAAATCATGGATGGCATCAAAAAGCTATCCTTGAAAAAGCAGGTGAAGATGATAAAATAGGTGACATTTATGTTAACTATGAAAACAACTTCAAAACTTTCCAGGCTTGGAGAGATGAGTTGACAAGGCCACTGGCTCCTGGTGATAAACTTAGACGTCCAAGACACATGAAACGTCCTGGTGCCAAACTTTCAGATAAAGCTTATTCTGTTTCGATAAAATCGTAACATTAAATCACAAAGAAGCATTAACGTTTCTTTGTGATTAACCTACCAAAATATAGAGGAACCACATGAACAACCAAATCGCCCAATTAGAACAAAGAGGATTTCTTTATGCTCTTTATTCAAGACTTTTTATGAAAGAAGTAGATACTGATTTTTTAGAAATGCTTGAAGATAAGGATATAAAAGAGTTCTTTCCCAATTTAGACGAGTGGGAACTGTATAAAAAGCTACCTAAAGAAGAGCTCATCGAAGCACACTTAAATGTAGATTTTACAGACTTATCGCTGATCAATCTTATTCCCTATGAAAGCTTTTATGTCAGAGAAGACGGGATGATTGAAAGTGGCGGTGATAACCCTATCTATCAATTCTATGAAGAGTTTAACTTTGTGGTAGAAAAAGACAAAGCACGTGTAGTCTCTCCCGATCATATTGGTGTCGAACTTGAATTTATGTATATGTTGTGTGATGCTGAGATTAAAGCAATCAACAATGATGATTTTATTGCAGCCAAAGAATTTAAAGATATGCAAAAATCATTTTTGGAAAAACATATACTCCAGTGGGTTCCACTCTACCTGATCAATGTCAAAAATGAAGCACAAACACCACTTTATCATGATGGCGCGATGACAGGTTTAGAATTTATTTTGAGTGATTACGAATACCTCAATGCATAATTTAGAGATCAACCTAGGCTCATGTGTTAAAGTCTATAGCAAAAATTCTACCTGTACAAAATGTGAAGAGATATGCCCACACAGTGCTATCAGTTATCTAGACAATATCCCAAAAATAAATGATAACTGTATTGACTGCGGTGGATGCATTGGTGTCTGCCCCACAGAGGCAATCTCACTCAAAGATTTTAATACAATGGATTTTATATTTTCTTTCCTGGAAGAACAGGAAGAATTAATTTCCTGCAAAAAAAATGTACCTTGTCTTGCTGCTCTCAGCGTAGAAAACCTTATTTCATTAGCTCTCCTGGGTGAAAATACTACACTTGACATAGGTCACTGTAATAATTGTTCTCTAAGAGATCCATTGTTGCAGAAAATAGAAGAAAATATTACAGAAACAAATGTATTTCTAGAGCAACTCGAGAGTCCAAAAAGAATCATAAAAAGTCATATTGCTTATGAAGCACCAAGCGTACAGGAAGAACCAAATAGACGTGATTTTCTGAAAAAATTCTCAGTTAAAGGTGCATTGAAAAGTAAAATAGAATTTGACGAAGCACTCAAAGCAGAAGAAAAAGAAGGTGTTAGTATAGAAGATAGCGCTAATATCCGTAAAAAAGAGATTCCTAATAAAAGAAAACTACTCTTTATGGCACTCAAACGCATTGATAAACCCAAAGCCTACCATACTTTTATGCATGATGAGATTTCTTTTACTTCACAAAAATATATCAATGACAATTGTGATAACTGCTCAATGTGCTATCGTATCTGTCCAACAGGAGCGCTACAAAGCGATAGACGCAACACCAAAATAGAATTTGATTCACTCATGTGTGTCAAGTGTGCACTCTGCCATGATGTATGTGCTCCCGAGGCCATTAAACTGGTTCCATACAGCACCAAAGAGCTTATAGAACCAGCGATTGAAGAATTGATTAATTTTAAAGTTATTCGATGTGATGAATGTGCAAATTTTTTCACTTATTTTGGTGGTGAAAAAATGTGTCCAAGATGTAAAATAGAAGAGGAGGAAGCAAAGTCATTATGGGGTATCCAGTAGAAATGATAGGTATGGAAACACGCTTATTTTCAGTGATAGGAGCTAATGCTATTGAAAATAAAAAAGATGCATTTTTTAATGATTTTTTTCAACTGGCTGATGCAGACTGTAAAATGATGGGGTTAAATATCAGAGAAGATGACTTGGGCTTTTTTTTACATGGATTAAAAGACTCAAAAATACATGCTATTTATCTGGAAGAAGAATATTGGACTAGTGTTGCCAATTTATTGCAAACAGATAATGCCGAAGTCAATTATACCGGTATTTGTGATACTATTGATATAAAAGATAACAGCTATATTATGTCACTGACACAGGGCAAAGCTATGATTAAGCTGCTTCAAAAAATATGTGATATTGATACGCATACTATCATGATAATAGGTGCCACACCTTCTTCAAAAAGTCTTCTTTATCATCTAGTCAAACACAAGCCGTCTCAGATTATATTAGCTGCGGAAGTGATAGAAGATTTATTAGATATGGTAAAAATTATACCTGATACGATACCATATGACATTGTTAGAATTCAGGAAAACACCATTGATATCAAAAGTGATTGTACAATTAACTTTTTACAATCAGAAATAAAAACCAAAATCGATATAGATTTCAACAAAGATTTTAGTAAAATCATCAAAGAAATTGCAGAAATAAAAACGAAAGAGTGGGAACAAGTATGAGTGACGATATAAAAAGCTTAAGAGAAGAATTTGATAATCTAAGAAAACAAAATCAGGAATGTGAAGAAGGATGTGAAACTGATTTTGAAGAAGATTTTCCTGATTACATCATAGAAATTACAACCAAACTGCTCTCACCTAATCGCTGTGGAGTTTATATTTCAAAACGGGATATAAAAGAAATTGCAGCTGCATGTGATGAAAAAATAGCCCCAAAACAGAGACAACGTATGCTGACTGACACTCTAAAAAGTGTTTTTAAAATAGAAGAGATGGAACATCTGTTTAATACAATAAAATCACGTATTGACACTAAACTCAAGTTTTATGAAGAACTTTCAGCTGCTTTTCCAGCCAGCAAAACATTTTTCACGATGCATCATGATAAAGCAGAAAAATTTAAATCATCACTAGATAGAATTTTAGCTGAAAACAAAGAATCATAAAGCTATGAAGATAGCTCTCTTTTTTGCTAAGCACATGGCAAACCCCTTCTCATAATAAGCTGCTTCATTGATAAAAAGTGCATAAAGTGGTTCGCCTTCATAAGTTATCGTTTTATCATCAAATGTTAAAAATAAAGGGCTTCCTGTCTCAATAAGAGCATAATCCTTATCTTGGCGCTGAGGATGTACCATTGCCGTGATCTCACCATTTTGGTCTCGAGGGTAATCCATAAGCATTTCATGGTCATAAATCTCAACACTGTTTGGTAAATTCATACTATAGCCAGCATTCTCTTTTTCAAAAAAATCCAATAGGCGATATATCAGTGCTTCAGTCTGCAAAAATAAATCTGCACGAAGTACACCTTGTGGCACAGCTCCCACTTCAATAGCAAATCCATGGGGAGCAATAGAATCAACAAAAGCATCTTCTTCATCACCTTGCCAGCGATAGACATGTAATGCAGGTTCATGCTGACATAAATAAGCTATAGCCCTCCAAGTAATATCACTCATATTGCTTACAACTATAGATAGTCCCATATTGGCTGTAGTAGTGTGTAAATCAACGATAAAGTCAACATTAGGGTTATCACTGCCTTTGGGACCTAAAAACTTATTTAGCTCTTTTGCAAGCTTTGCTTCATATGTTTCCAATGAAGCATCATTCAAACTCTCAGTATTAAAAGCACGATTGAGATCATGATCTACATAACGTCTGACTTCTTTTATTGCTTTATTATTCATATGCAAACAAAGTGTCTCAAAATTGGATCTAATTAATAAGTCAGGTTGTTCTTTCCATTTCTTAACCAAATAAACACCAATAAGTTCATTACCGTGCGTACCACCAGTGATAGCCAATTTTTTAATCATGATAGGAGTCCTTAAGAATAAAGGGATTGTAACATTAAAAAGATATATGGTAAATAAAAGTAAGAGGGTAAAAACAACGGAACTGGCAGCGACCTACATTCCCACAACAGTAAGCTGCAGTATTATCGGCGATGAGGGTCTTAGCTTCTTGGTTCGAAATGGAGC
>JANTGR010000032.1 GCA_024762875.1 Sulfurospirillum sp. | reverse complement strand
TCCTTGAGTATTTCATCAAAGTCAAATTCGTATTCTTCTTTCATTGTCAGTCCTTGATAGTATTTTATCAGACTGACACGGAATTTCTAACACTCCCTCGTTTTCCGATATGAACCTATCCGAGTTTTACTAAAATGCCTCAAAAAAAGACCCTTTTTTGACCCAGTCACCTCTCCAAAACTAGCAATTTTT
Organism: Sulfurospirillum sp.; assembly: GCA_024762875.1. Lineage (GTDB taxonomy): Bacteria > Campylobacterota > Campylobacteria > Campylobacterales > QNZT01 > JANTGR01. The sequence continues at coordinate 18,531 of JANTGR010000032.1, read as the reverse complement.
TTCTCATTTAAATCATTTTTATAAATTTAAAGATACGGCTTATCCAATTCTTTTTTTTCTTCTATTTTTTTATATCATATAAAATTTCATCTGCGATACGAAATCCTTTGATGATACCTTCCTTGTATGGTGTGGCAAGCAGTGTGGCTTTAAGATATTTCTCTTGTTCTTTGATGACTTCTTGAAATTCTCCCTGTAGAGCCTGTTCTTTTTGGATGTAGTGGAAAGCTACTTCGCTTATCCAGTTTAAAGTAGTTGTTACCCCTTTTCTATACTTGTCACTACCCATATCCATATGTTTGGCAAATTTGTAGGCATTGCCAGCATTGTAGGCGTTGTTACTGATGAGTGAAAAGTAGTGGAGAGAAGATTGCTTTTTCATATCATGATAGTACCTTGTTTTGAGAGCAGGGTGAGATAATATTTCATATTGAAATATTTGTAGTCTGATGATTGAGGTTGTTTTTCTAAAAAGTATAAAATGCAAATGTGAATTCATCCTGGATATGTTATACTTCTTATAAATATGGATATTAGCATACTGAAGACAAAAGGAGTGTGATGCAAACACTATTGTGGATAGGATTGGGTGGTTTTTTAGGTGCGATTAGCCGTTTTTTATTGAGTTCTTTTGTGCAAAAAAGCAGTGATACACTCTTTCCTGTTGGTACTTTGAGTGTCAATGTCCTGGGGAGTTTTATTATCGGATTTATGGCACTTTATTTTGAAGAGATGATTGCTCCTGAGTACAGAGCGCTGGTTATTACCGGATTTTTAGGTGCATTGACAACTTTTTCAACTTTTTCATTTGAAACAGTGATATTGATTGAGGAGAGTGCTTATCTCAAAGCAGGAGCAAATATCGCGGTCAATGTACTGTTTTCTGTGACTGCCACTATCGTAGGAATGATTGTTTTTAAAAAATTCTTTCTATCATGATAACGCCGCTTTTATAGCGCTATCATGATAATGTTATGACGCGTTATTGTCTGAAGATGCTTCTTCGCTCTTCTCTTGTGTTTTTTCTTCTGGAGCTGTTTCTTTCTTCTCTTCTGGTACCGCTTCTGCTTTTTCTTCTGGTGCCGCTGCAGGCTGGGAAACCTCTGTGCTCACTTCTTCCTCTTCGTCTTCATCATCATCCATTTCATCAGGAACTGTTACACCGCCTGCATATTTATAGACTAACTCCCCACCATGTTGTGCCTGTACAAACAGTCCACCAACACCGGCAACAAGCAAGAGAGCCATCACGATACGAAAGGCACGTTTATTGACAAATATAGATACAAATTTCAGCAATAAAAGCAGTATATAAAAGAGAGCCAGAGCATAACCGATTTGCATATGTTCGTTAAACAGTTCTTGACCGGCACCATTTAAAAGTGGTTTCACATCCGGCCCGGCGATACGGCCTGAGATTGAAGCTGCGACTACCGCGATAACACCAAAAAAGAAGAGATAGTTGGATGCTCTTCTATAGGTAACATTTTTAGTCACCAATGCCATCAATTGAAAAACAAGTGCCAATAAAGGCAAAACCAGTGCAAAATGCACCACAGCAGGATGTAACACAAAATGAAATGGCAATCCCTCTACCACAGCATTGACTTTATCGCCAATCAAACCAAAATCAATCAAGCTATTTATAAATTTTACTAGCTCCATTTATACTCCTTGCATAATTAAAAATTATGATTATTTTACGTTTACTTCACTTAAGGGATGATGAAAATATAGTTGTAATCCTTCTTTTTATATAATGCGCTATATTTTATGATAAGGATAGAAATTGAGAGCATTGATTAGTGTGAGTGATAAGAACGGTGTTGTGGAGTTTGCAACCAAACTTGAAGCGTTGGGGTATGAGATAGTTTCGACAGGCGGTACCTATAAACTGTTAAAAGAAAAAGGCATCAAAGCTTTGGAGATCTCAGAAGTGACAAAATTTCCCGAGATGTTTGATGGACGCGTCAAAACACTAAACCCGCTTATACATGGCGGTATATTGCACAGAAGAGATCTGCAAGAACATGTGCAGATGGCAAAAGAACATGGTATCGAAGGGATTGATTTAGTCTGTGTCAATCTCTACCCATTTAAAGCCACCATTGAAAAAACAGATGATTTTGATGAAATCATAGAAAATATTGACATCGGCGGGCCTGCCATGGTACGTTCAGCAGCAAAAAATTTCAATGATGTTTTGATTGTAACAGATGTGAGTGACTATACCCGTGTACTGGATGCTCTGGAACAAGGGAAAAATGATGCTGCTTTTAGAAGAGACTTTATGATCAAAGCATACGAACATACAGCAGCGTATGACAGTATGATCGCCAACTATATGAACAAACGCTTCAATAGCGGATTTGGTGCAAAACAGTTTATCGTGGGTGAAAAAGCCTTTGATACCCGATATGGTGAAAATCCACATCAAAAAGGGGCTCTTTACGAGTTTGACAATTTTTTCACCAACCATTTTAAAGCCTTAAAAGGAGAAGCCAGTTTTAACAATATGACTGACATCAACGGAGCGATGAAAATTGCAGCTGCTTTTGGAGATGATCCTGCTGTTTGTATCATCAAACATGCCAACGCTTGCGGATTTGCAATCAAAGAGAACTTATATGACTCATATATTGAAGCTTTAAAATGTGATCCTATTTCTGCTTTTGGAGGGGTTGTGGCGATCAATGGTACCTTAGATGAAAAACTGGCCGCCAAAATAAATGAAATTTTCACAGAAGTCATCATCGCGGCATCTGTCACTCCTGCTGCTTTAAAAGTTTTTGAGAGTAAAAAACGAATCAAGATTTTTACACAAGAGAGTGAGCACTTGGTATTAAGCCATGATGCTTATGACTTCAAGCATATAGATGGCGGCTTTGTCTATCAAGAAAGTGATGCAGTCAAAAAAGATGAAGTACAAAATGCCAAATGTATGAGTCAAAAAGAGGCTACAGAGAGTGAAAAGAAAGATTTGGAGATAGCCTATAAAGTGGCATCATTAACAAAATCAAACTGTGTGGTCTATGTTAAAAATGGTGCAATGGTCGCCATTGGTATGGGTATGACCAGTCGTGTAGATGCGGCAAAATGTGCCTTGGCAAAAGCGAAGGAATCCGGCTTGGATGTGAGTGGTGCTGCTTTGGCTAGTGAAGCATTTTTCCCATTTCGTGACAGTATCGATGCTGCCAGTGAAGCCGGTGTGACTGCTGTGATAGAGCCAGGTGGAAGTATCAGAGATGAGGAGATTATTGAAGCAGCCAATGAATATGGAATGAGCCTCTATTTTTCACAAGTGAGACATTTCTTGCATTAGGAGTGACACGGGACAGATTGTCCCGTGTCATGATAGGTTGTTATTAACCCAAAGCTTTGGCAATTTTTGACCAAAGTGATAAAGATTCTACACTCGGCACTTGCGGTACGATAGGTGATTTTTTATTGAAAGTAACCATCTCACTGTGCAATGAATTGGCATTGGTGATACCAAGTTCGGTAGCTGAAGAGATACCGACAGTTTGGAGTATTTCCGCACTTTGTGCATCAACACCCGGCAGCTTGATCAAATCTGCCATACTGGCCCATGATGCCAAAACATCTGGTTGAAGATTTAGTTCTTTTGCGACAGTTTCAATTTCACTGTTTTTGTGGAGGAGCTTTTCTTGTAAGTCGGCAGTGGTAGCGATACCGACTGATTGTAATCTTTCAGCATATTTTGGTCCGATACCTTCTATAGTATCTACAGGGTAGCTATCCTCAAGATTAGTCATATTTTCAAAGTCGATACCGTTTTCAGCATAGAGTTTGATCTTTTGAGGGCTCAAGTTGATGCCTTTTTGTGTTAAAAGAGCTGCCAGTGCTTCAGTATCAACAGCCGCTGTCTTATGGCTATCTTCTGTAGCGCTAGAAAGTACTTTTTCTACTGTTGTTTTGGTATTTTCATGTTGTTTACTTGCTTCTTTTTGTGCCTCTTTTAGTTTTTCCTGCAGCTCCTGTTCGTACGAGTAGCGGGGCTCCTGGGATGCAACATGCTCAGCATGTCTTTTGAGTGTTGCAGTTTGGTCTGATGCCGCAGCAAACTTTTTTTCTTTTTCTAATCTTGTCTGGTACTCACTTTCCAAAGAGCCGACTTTCATCTTCCATTCTTCTTCACAATCACGGATTCTTTTTGAACATCCGCCACGAAGCAGCCAGCCGATCACTGCACCAATCAACCCTGCAATCAATAAACATATAAATATCTGTCCCAATAAATAACTCATTTTTTCACTCCTTTTATGATAAATTCTATTCTTCTATTTTCCGCACGGCCTTTTTTGGTTTTGTTACTGGCGATAGGTTTTGTCTCACCATAGCCAACAGCATCCAAAGTTTTAGCTTTAAAGCCTTTTTTGATGAGATAGTGTCTCACACTTTCTGCTCTTTTTGTACTGAGTATTTTATTGTAGGCATTGTCTCCGGTATTATCCGTATGGCCTGCTATAAGCAGTTTTGTGATTTTACAGGGTTTTAGCGCTTCTATGACACTGCCTAGCAGGATATAACTCTCTTTTTTAAGTGATGCTTTATTGTAATCAAACAGTATTTTTTTATCTTTTAGTACTTTATCGATTTTTTGTTGACAGCTTTTGGCAGCCATATCTACTGTTTTTGGAGTTAAAGCAGCCGGTTCTTCAACAGGTGCTGTGATGATGTAGTCCCCTCTGTACTTACCATAATGGTTTTCAGGGTCAGACATAACCGTACGAATACCATCTAAAAATGCGGCTTTTGTAGAGGGTGAAGGCAGATGTCCGGTAAAGATATAACTGTTATCCTGCAGTTTCATATCACCATAATCAACGTCATGCAGTCTATCAAGAGCAAAAGTGGAAATATACTGCCAGTCTTTGGGTGCATGCTCTGATACTTTGAGCTCATCTGTGACATTTTTCTTTCCAAAAAGTTTGTTGGCTTTTTCAAGCAGTGTTTGTTTCATCTTCTTATCATTGACTAAACCGGCAAGTGTGACTTTGTTTTCTTTGTCTTTTGTCAGCGTCAAAGTATAGCCAGCAGCTTCTTTTGCCTGCGGAGCCTGGGTTTGTTTGGCCAGGGTTGTCTTTTTGGGCTCTGTCTGATTCTCCTCTTTTGCTGCAAGAACCTCTGTTGTGTTGGTGTCTGCTTGTTTGGCAAGTGCAGGAGCGGACTGTGTGACACGCAGTAAATTTTCTACTCCATTGATCCCGGAAATACTCTGTACTGTTTTTTCAGCAAGTGCTTTTGCCTCTACTGTCGCAACTTCCCCTTGTAGTGTGATGATATCTGTAGTAGCTGTTTCATTGCCTTTTAAGTCAACTTTCAGCCCCATTATCTGTTGATCGCTTAGTGCTGTCTGGGTAGTTGAGACGAGGTCATTTCGTATCGTATCAACCTTGTTTTGGAAACAGAAATAAGCTAAAATAGCCAAGAGTATCAGGCCTAAAAGCGCCAGTAATACTTTTCTCATTGAAGTCCTTTTTAGAAAATTTTGGTACGTACCAATTGAGAAAATTTTAACTAAAAAAGCTTAAAGTTAAAGATAATTTAACATTAAATATCGAAAAAAATAGTAATAATTATAATTTGAGTGTAATGTTGTAGAGTTTTTGAACGACATGCACAAATTCATCTAAAAGCGCTTGTGCATCTTCCCCATCATCAGGATAGGTGACGATAGAATCTTGTAGTTTTTGATTTAAAAAATCCTGTAAACCGTTTAAAAGTTCTACTGCTCCATTCCAGTTTGTTTTTGGTAGGAGGATGATGTAGTTTTGGTGATCTTCAAAAATGATATCACTATCCCGAAAGATAATTTGGATACTTTTTTTGATTTCCATATTGTCATAATCATCCATCTTCAGAAAAAGCAGGGCAAACTCTTCAAAAGAGTCAGAATTAAATCTGTCTATAAGGGCTATATGGTGAGAAATCAATGCTTTGAGCGTCTGGGTGTTTGAAAACTTCATTGCCATTTAGAGTTCCTTTACATTTGAATGCTATACTATCGGCTGAATTTCAATAAACTTAAATATATTGTATCCATTACTATATTCGTAGGTCAATTCCATATTATGTGCTTTTAATATGCTATCAACGATGTACAAGCCCAAACCAAAGCTTTGCGGTGACTGTTTTTCACCTTGGGTAAAAGGTTCAATATAGTAGGAAAGTTCGTTTGGGAGTTTGGATCCCTTGCTGGCAAATTGGATGGATTTAAAATTGGCAGAGATTTTGATATGACTGTCTGTTGAGTATTTGATGCCGTTGTCTATCATGTTTTTGATCGCAACAGTAAAGAGTTTGAAATCTACTTTGATATTTAAATCACTTTGTATCATCTTCTCTATCTGCTCACCTGACACCATGGAGATATCAATCGCTTCATCAATGATATCAATGATACGATAGACTCTTTTTTGCAAGTGCTGACCTGTGACAGAGATTTGTTCGATAGCGGTAAATTCATTTAAGAGCCCCTCCAGGCGCTGAAATGTTGAAATAAGACGTTCTTTTTGTTTACCATCCTGGAGCATCTCTGCGGTAATACGCCCCTTGGTGATAGGTGTTTTTAATTCATGCATGATATTTCTGAGAAAAAGTCGTCGTGCATTATTGAGTTGGCGGATCTCTCCTACTGCATGGTCAAAAGCATTGGCGACTTCCGTGATTTCATTGTTGTTTTTCATCTTGCAGTCGATATCCAGATCGCCGTTGGCAAATTTGTCAATTTCGGTTTTGATTTTTCGGATGGGTTTAAGCTTGCGTATCGTGACGATATAAGCTAGCAGTAATATGGCAGCGATTCCGCCAAAAATAAGCTGGATATAGAGAATCTGTGTGATATAGGGTTTATAGGCTTTGTCTTCCAATAGAATGGAGTTTTTGTTGAGTGATTCGATGAGCAGATAATTGTTTTTATGAAAATAATAGATACTGCTGCTGCCAAGGCGTGAACTGACTTTTTGCAGAACTTCACCTTCTTGCAGGACTTTTTGCATAAAGTCGTTGTCCATGATGAGATTGACTTTATAGATTTTAAGTTCATTGCGGAATTCTTCGTTTATGGGTTGACTGATGAGTCTATATAGTGTTGCTCTGGTTACGATAGAATAGCGGTCATTAAGCTCATGGGTATATTTTTGTTTGTCATATTTTATGAGATAAAAATAGGCCACCAGTACACCGAGTGCTGCGATAAAAAAGATAAAAGTGATACTGAAAAAAATAGAAGATTTTTTCATTGAATCAGTTTATATCCTACACCCCTGACAGAAACGATGTGTTTAGGATTTTTGGGTGTTTCATCCAGCTTTTGTCTAATCCTTCCTACGATGACATCGATACTTTTATTGGTACTGTCTTCATTGATAGCTTCTACATTATAAATCAACTCTTCCCTGGAAACAACCTGTCCTTCTTTGCGTAAGAGATATTTTAAGATACCATATTCTGCATTGGTGAGATTGAGTACTTTATCGTCATAGGTGATTTCTTTGCGGTCTTCAAAGAGCTGCAAGACTTTTTTTTCTTTTTTCTTTTTATGTTCACTGCCGGCTTCAAAGTTATGTTTTTCACGTCTCAAAAGACTTTTGATGCGGGCTTCCAGTTCCCTTGGATTGTAAGGTTTTGGCAGATAGTCATCTGCTCCACGCTCCAGTGCTTCTACTTTATCTGTGATATCATGACGGGCTGAAGAGATGATGATAGGGATATCATGACGTTTTCTGATATCACTGCAGACATCCAGGCCATCCAGTCCTGGCAGGGTAAGATCCAAAATGACCAAGTCAAATTTACCGGTATTGAGGGTAGAAATACCCAAAAAAGGATCTTCTACATTGGTGATTTCCATATCAAACTGTGCTAGATATTCACTGAGTATTTCAGCCAGTTCCGGATCATCTTCTATCATCAGTATTTTTATCATTATATGCCTTTGATTGGATTATAACATAATGTCAAATAATAATAAATAAATAGTTAACATTTTATCCACTGTAGATAATTGAGTGTTTTGAACAAGCCCACTTGTGTACGACTCTACAGCCGTTTTACGGCGCAGCCTTAGTGAATAAGTGGGCTTGTTCAAAACACTCAATTTGCAAATATTGTTTAAGGTTGATTGACATAGACTAAGGTTTTATGATATAATCTCTATAACAAAATTAGAATTAGAGGTAAAAAGTGAGTAAAAGTTTATATGATACACTAGAAGTAAATGAAAATGCATCAGCAGATGAGATTAAGAAAGCTTATCGAAAACTGGCTAGAAAATACCACCCTGATATCAACAAAACTGCTGAAGCAGAAGAGAAATTTAAAGAGATCAATGCAGCTTATGAGATACTGAGTGACAGTGAAAAGAAACAGCAGTATGATATGCATGGTGATAATATGTTCGGCGGGCAAAGTTTTCATGACTTTGCCGGAGGACATGCAGGTGGTGGTGCCGACCTGGATGAGATTCTCAGAAGTATGTTTGGTGGAGGCGGCGGTTTTTCCAGCAGCAGCTTCGGTGGGGGACAAAGTGGCGGTTTTGGTGGTTTTGGCGGTAGTCAAAGTGGTGGTTTCGGTGGCTTTGGTGGAGGTTTTGCTGAGCCTGATCTGGATGTTGAAACCAGTATCATTATCCCATTTAATGTAGCAGTACTGGGTGGTAAACACTCTGTCTCCTACAATGGTGAGAGTTTTGATATCAAGATTCCGGCAGGGATTAAAAATGGTGAAAAACTACGGGTAAAAGGCAAAGGCCAAAAGCATGGCGGTAAAGCGGGCAATCTCTACATCAAAGTACAGGTAGCTTCATCACCTGAATACAGCCGAGAGGGTGACAACTTGACCAAAGAGATTGATATCTCATTAAAAAAAGCGCTTTTTGGCGGCAAGGTGGTGATTTCTACCTTGCACAAAGAGATTACGATGAAGATTCCAAAAGGTGTCAAGTCAGGTCAAAAACTGCGTGTTAAGGAGCAGGGGGTCATCAACAGAAAGTCAAAAGTAATGGGTGACCTTTATATCAAACTGAATGTTGTATTGCCAAAAGTAGAGGATCTGGATGCTGATTTGGTGGCAATGATGGAAGAAAAATTACCAGAATAGAGAGGGAAAAAGAATGCATGGATATGATGAACCGGTTTATTTGATTTCAGTAGTGGCCAAGGCTTTGGACATTCACCCGCAGACATTAAGACAGTATGAGAGAGAGGGGCTGGTTACCCCTTCACGCACAAGCGGGAAGATGCGTTTATATTCTCAAAGAGATATTGACAGAATCAATATGATTTTGAGGTTGACACGAGATTTGGGTGTCAATTTGGCGGGTGTGGATATCATTTTGCAGTTTAAAGACCAAATTGATAATTTTGAAGCAGAGATAGAAGAGTTAAAACTCAAACTCTCCAAATATCACAATCAAGGCACAATTCCACCGGAAAAAACACTGGTAACGAAAAAAAATATCTATGAAATCATCCTTTTTGGAGAGTAGATTTATCAGTTATGGGCACTATGAGAGCTTCTTGTCTGTTATAAGCACCGGCAGATAACGCAGTCCCCAGGCTGCAAAGAGTGCTATCCACAAAGCAGCAGAGATATCAAAGAGTAGTGTACTGCCTGAAAAGGAGTAGAGTGCTCTAAAATAGACTACGATTTGTGTCAGATAAAAGAGTATTTTGGTGTAATTATCTATACGCATCTGATTGCCGGAATGTCCCAGAGTCACTCTGGTACCAAAACCGATAAAGAGTGTTGTCAAAAATCCCAGCATCACAAGGTGGATACTCAAAGAGAAAAAATCTTTCTCAAATATGAGTGCGGCCAATTGTGAAAATGCCCCAAGTATGAGTGCTGTTGGCAGCCAAAAAAGAGCCAAGTGCAGTATCCAAAGGATCGGTTCTTTGAGTGAAAGTGGTAATTTCCAACGCAGTATCTCTTTGAGGATGAGTATGCCTGCTACCAGTAAAAAGAAAAAGCCAATTTTTAAATCAAACAGTTCCATGATGCTCATAAGGGAAAAAAGCGTAAAAACCATTTTTAATAATTCTCTGTTTTTTTCTATCATGATATGTGAAAAAAAAGGCACCATTCTCTGCGCGATGGAGAGTGCGAGCATCGTGGCATAGAGATAGACCGCTATCATGACAGCCAATGTTGATAACGGAGTAAAAAAGAGTAATCCCGCAGCAATACCCATACTCCAGGAAATGAGTATCCAAAAGCTGTCATGTTTATCCTGGAGCGGGGATGATTTGTATATCCTGATAAAAAGATAGAGCAGGGCAGTCTGTATGCATGCTATCATGATAGTAGCAAATATAAGCAGCCAAAATGAGAGAAAACTGCCACTGACAAAAAGTAAATTCCCGATAATCAAGGCATAAAACAGTTTTGTATAGAGCGTTTTATCTATGGCCGCTGTTTGGTTAAATCTCGGAAAGGTAGTGAGTAAAAACCCCATAAATAATGGTGTAAAAACTGTAAAAATCAAAGAGTAGGCATGAAACAAAAGCAGATCCACAGACAAATGAATATCACCATGCATCGCAAGCATAAAGAGGAACATCATGATAAGGGCATTGACTGTTGCCAGTGTAAAAAAAGGCTTGTGTGGTTGAGCGAGAAATAGTGACGCTTGTTTTGGCATTTTGGATCCTTAAAAGTGGTTTATTTGTAGTTGGATGGTACCTAGTTGATCCTGGATAAAACTGCCTGCTTGCGGATTTTGCTGGGCAACAAAGAAAAAGGTAGCAGCGATGAAGAGAATAAAAAGTATCAGGAAAAATATTTTGACTTTGCTGTAAGGGCGTTCACCTACAATTTTACCGCTTCTCGCATTGATCGCAAAGAGATATTCTTTATTGTTATGCGAAAAATGAGCTGTCCAGATAGGCAGCAGGATATATTTAAATGTTGTGTTATCATGATAGATCTTGAGATTGCTGATTTGCTGTCTGTCTCCACCGATTTGTGCGCGTACATCTTCTCTGATGATATACTCCATATAATGCTGTGCGTAGGTAAATCCTTTATCCAGTGCCACCTGATAAGTTTCACTTTCAAATCCACTTAAAAAGCGCTCATCAAAAGGAACCAGTGCTTCCAAATCCCAGGGCTGCAAACTGTCAGCCAGTTTACGGGGAATAGTCAATGTTGCTCCAATAAGGACATCATCAAAATGTTTGCGTACCTGTCCGCTGACAGGTGACCATTCGATACGTTCTACTACATCCTCCACCAGCTCTTCACGCCCATTGATATAGACACGTCTGGTTACCCTATCATGATAGAGGATACCACGCAGGCCGTTATAGCGGCTTTTTGTATCACTGTCGTAGGTCCAATAGGGGAGATAAATACCTAAAAATCTGGAATCTGCATCGGTAAATTTTTTCAGTGCATTGGGTGCAAACCAGAGATTACCGACCCATTTTTTAAAAATAGATTTTGCTTCTTTTTGATTGATGTCAAAAGGCAGCAGTGACTCTGGAGAGAGCGGCATATAGATATCCATATTGGTAACGATTGGTGTTTGGCAGTAGGGGCAGGTGGTACTTCTGGTGTGTGCATCTATCTCAAATGTGGCAGCACAGGAAGGGCACTTGACTTCACGCATTTTATCTGTCACTGACCAGCCGTTGTGTCTGATCTCTTCTACAGCATTGTGAAAATTGTACTCTTTGATAGGAATATCAGGTGGTGTGATTTGGTTGATCGCACCACAATATTGGCATTTTAGAGCATCAACATCGGCACAAAAAACCAGATTTGCCCCGCACTGTGTGCAGGGAAATGTCTTTTGCGTAAAGTGTGCACCTTTTGGTATCTTGCTGAAGTCTTGCATCTTAGGAGAGAGGTGGTGGTGTTAAAAGATTAAAGAGGGATTCGATCTCTTCGATATTTTTAGCTTTTTGCCAGTTTTCCATACCACTGGACCAAAAGAGTGTATCTGCATTTACTTTTTTATTTTTGATTAAGTCATCGATTTGATCGATATTTAAAGGGCCGATTGGCTCTTTTCCCCGGGCATAATAGTACATTTTTTCAAATGGTTCGGGTACGTAGCCTTTTCGTTCACCAAAATTTTTGCTGAGTTTGTCTGCCATCGCAAATCCTACACCCATGGAAGCACCCATTGCTGCTGTTTGGTTGGCATTTTCTCCGGTCATGGATTCAGCTGTTTGAAATTCGAGATATTGGTGCAAGTCTGTAATGATTCCCATGCTGGTACGTTTGTCCAATGCTTCTTCCACTGCTTGAGGAACAGAGATGTTTTCGATCAGAAATCTGGTGAGTTCAATACCGTATTTGCTAAATTCACTCTGCAGCTTTTCAGTGATATACTGGCTGAGCTGTTCATAATTTGACGCTAGATCAAGAACGGGGATATTGGCATTGGCTATGATATCTGTAAAACGGGTAATGATGATATTTCTGAGCTGATTGCTAATATCGTCAACAGAAAAATGTCCATCTGTCCCCACGATATCCCGGATAAAGAGTGCGGGATCTTCAATACGCATCTCATATGTTCCAAATGCCCTGATACGTACGACACCAAACTCTTTGTCTCTTAAAATAATTGGATTTTTCGTACCCCATTTCAGATCGGTAAACTTACGAAGATTACAGAAATAGACTTCTGCTTTAAAAGGAGAGTTAAAGCCATGATCCCAGTGCTGCAGGGTAGTCAAAATAGGCAGGTTGCCGGTTTCAAGTTCATACAGACCAGGACCCAATACATCAGCAATTTCACCTTCATTGACAAAGACTGCAGCCTGTGCTTCTCTTACGGTTAGTTTGGCACCGTATTTGATTTCATTGTTGTAACGTTCAAAACGGTGTACCATGGTATCATTGCTCTCATCCAGCCAGTCGATGACATCGATGAATTCACCAAAAATTTTGTCCCAAAATCCCATCTTTTTTCCTTATCTTCTTTTTTTACCGGCAGCCAAAAGCGCTTCTTGGAGTTGTTCTTCAAGAGAAACAAGTTCTTTCTCCGCTTCTTCTCTGGCAGCTTTTCCTTTGTTGGCAATTTCCAGACTTTCATTAATTGCTTCTATCAATGTATTGTTGGCTTTTTTAATTGTTTCAATGTCATATACACCTCTTTCTACTTCGGTTCTAACAGCTGCATTGGCATCTTTGAGATTTTTAGCATTTTCTTCTAAGAGGTCATTGGTCAGATCTGTGGCATTTTTCACTGATTTGGCTGCTTCTGCACTTCTGTATATCGTGATGGTCTGGGCAAGTTGATTTTTCCACAGTGGAACGGTATTGACGAGGGTAGAGTTGATTTTGGAGATGAGGTTTTTATCGTTCTCCTGTACCATACGGATACTCGGTAGTGCCTGCATGGCAACCTGTCTTGTCAGGCGTAGATCATGTACACGTCTTTCAAGATCATTGCGTGTTGCAACGATATCCTGTAGTCCCAGCGTTTTAGCCAGTTTTTTGCTTTGACCGGCTTCTTCCTGGAGTTTTGGGATGATTTCATCATCTAGCTGTTTGAGTTTATAAACACCGGCGGCAATGTAAAGTTCCAGATCATTAAAATAATCAAAATTAACATCATAAAGACGATCCAAAGATGTGATATCAGTTAAAAGTTGTGTCTTATGCTGCTCCAAATCATCAGTGATGCGGTCAACCTGTCCACGTACATCTTCATATCTTCCCAGAAATTTTACGGCCGGAGAGGCAAAGCCAAACAGTTTTGAGAAAAAGCCCTGTTTGACATTGGGATTGAGGCTGTCAACATCAAAGCCTTTGATAGCCGTGACCAAAGAGTTGAGTGAGTCACCGGAAGTACCCAAATCTTTGTTTCTAACACCTTCAAGCATACTGTCAGAGACTGAATTGATCTGTTCTTGTGCTTTGGCACCAAAAAATATAACGGAGTGTGGATCTTTGATTTTGATCTCTTTGGCAAGCAGCTCGATCTTTGTCTGTTCTTTGATCGAGGCATCTTCATATTTGATTACATCTTTGCTGCTGTCATCCAGTGCGTCTTTGGTATCTGTAACATTCTCATCCGCATGGTCGATTGTCTCTTTTAGATCTTCTGCCATTTCAGTGATTGCTTCTTGATTCTCTTCTAACTTTTTTTCTTGCATTTTTATATCCCTTCATGATTGAGTTGTTTGGTTAAGGCCTCTATCTGTACATCCAGTTTCAGAATGTCATCATCATCCAGTTTTTCTTTTTGCTCTTTGATGGTTTCCAATACACTTTTCAAGAGTGTGTTGTAATTTGCAGTCATTTTTGCATCTATATTGCCATTATGAAGATTGTTGACAAATTCATGGCTGATCTCTTCTGTCCTGTGCAGATAGACTTTGAAAAATTTTCTGGCTCTTGAAAGGTCATTAGGATTATGTTCGATAGACGTGATGATTTCTTCAGTTTGCATGATAATATCCTGCAGGTATGCTTGACTCTCAAAATCCTTCAGTTCGCGTTTGAGGGATTTGAGTTTATCGACGCGTTCTTTTGCATTTTGTGTAATCTCTATCACTTCTTCTGCACGGGCACCAAGGCGCAGATCACCAACCTTGTCTTCGCGTGGGTCAAAACCGTAATAGAGAAAAAACCCTACAAAAGCCGCGAGTGCCAAAAGCAGACTCAAAATCAGCGAATTGGGGGTACAGAAGTGGGAAGTAAAAAGTGTAGAAAACGCCAGTAAAAAAGCTGCTGCACCTTTATAAGGCCGTGAGGGTGCTTTTGCAATAGCACTGTCATGATAAATCTTTTCAAAAATAAATCCCCGCTTTGCAACAGTGGCGCTCAAGAAAAAAAGCGCAAAGGATATAGATGTAGTGATGATGGTATGGACATCTCCGGCTAAAAAGGCTAAAAAGGCAGTGATCAGTATAGGTGCAGGGAGGAGATAGAGTAAAATGCCTTTTAAAGTGCTGTTTTTTCTTTTGGCTGCATGGGCATCGTATCTTTTGGCTTTGGACATGACTCAATCCCTCAAAAAATAAAAAAGCGTCTGCCAGGCAAGTGCTGCAACCGAGACAAATAATAAAAGGAAACCCAAGACTCTGCTAAACCCGCTTTGTGTTTTACTCATCGCACTTCCATATACTTTTGATATCAGACTTCTTTTTATACATTTTTCATACTCTGCTACATGTACTTTATTAAGAAACCTTATTTATTCAAGGATACCAAATTTTAATAAACATAAAGATAAAATATCCTTATCTATATGAAATATAAAGCTAGAATTAAGGTTGTAAAATGTTTGAAAAAATGGATAAAAATTATGTACTGCCGACTTATGCCAGAAACTATGTGAACTTCGTCAAAGGGAACAATGCAACACTCTTTGACAGTGAAGGAAAAAGCTATATTGACTTTACGGCGGGCATCGGTGTTGTCAGTGTCGGGCATGCGAATCCTCTGGTCAGTGAAGTGATCTGTGAACAGGTAAAGCGCATCACGCATATATCCAATCTCTATATGATTGAGCCGCAGGCCAAGCTGGCGCAAAAGCTGGTGACACTGAGTGGCTATGATATGCAGGTTTTTTTTGCCAACTCCGGTGCAGAGGCTAATGAAGGTGCCTTGAAGATTGCGAGAAAGTATGGTGAAATCAATGGTGAACCAAAACGTTATAAAGTGATAACCCTGGAACACTCTTTTCACGGTCGCACCATTTCAACGCTGAAGGCAACAGGGCAAAGCAGTATGCACAACTATTTTGGACCTTTTCCTGACGGTTTTGCCTATGCTCCTGATATCGATGCCATTGAAGCGATGATTGATGATCATACCGTTGCTGTCATGATAGAGCTGATACAGGGTGAAGGGGGTGTGGAACCGCAGGACAAAGCCAAAGTGCAGGCTCTGGCAAAAATGTTGAAAGAGAAAGATGTTTTATTGATAGTAGATGAAGTACAGACAGGTATTTACCGAACTGGCGAGATTTTTGCATCTAATCTCTATGAAATAGAGCCGGATCTGATCACGGTGGCAAAAGGCCTGGGAGGCGGTGTGCCAATCGGGGCAGTGATGAGTGCTAAAAAAGAGGTATTGCAGGCGGGTGATCACGGTTCAACCTATGGCGGCAATTATCTTGTGACAGCAGCTGCCAACAAAGTATTGGATATTTTGGAAGAAGAGAAAAATTCCGGGGCACTGGATGCTATCATGATAGCGTTTGAGAGCCGTTTGGAAAAATTTTCGCAGCAGTACCCGGATATTGTGATGGAGAGTGTGGGGCTGGGACTGATGCGTGGACTGCGTATCAAAGAGAGTGACACACTGGCAAAGATCATCAATGATGCCTTTGATGAAGGATTGTTGCTTTTAAAAGCAGGCAGAAATACATTGCGCTTTTTGCCGCCGTTAACACTCTCAAAAGAGGAAATGGAAGATGGTTTTGAAAAATTACATCGCGTCTTTGATCGCCTGTAGTCTGCTTGCTCAGGCAGCAGATGCACCACTTTCTGCGCTGAAACAAGAGCAGATAGCAATCGATCGGCACATAGATGAGAAAAATGCGAAAAATTTAAAATATGACTGGGTGAATCCTATTGTCGCTTCTTATACCTATTCTGTCAATGATCAGTACTCACAAACCAATAATGCACGCTATTTCAGCATCTCTTTAAATCAGCCGATTTTTAAAAGCGGAGGGATCTATTTTGCGCTGAAATACTCATCTGCTACCAAAGCTTTTGATACACTGAGTACCTCTTTAAAAGAGAAAAATCTCATTAAAGCGCTCTATGAAAATGTTTTGAATCTGCACAAAATTGATTTACAGATTGCGAAGCTGCAGTATCAGATTGCTTCTGCAAAAATCGATATCACACGTAAAAAAGAGCAATTTGAACATGGTTTGCTTGACAGCAGCTTTTTGGACAATGCCATTTTAAACAAAAGCAGCCTGCAGCAGTTGTTGCTGGATAGTCAAAGCAGACGTTTTTCACTGCTGCAAAATTTCAAAAACATTTCAGATGTTGATTATAAGAGTGTACATTTACCTACTTTTGAACTGGTCAGTAAAGCAGAATTTATCAATAAAAATCTGGATCTTCAAAGTGCCAAAGCACAAAGCAGACAGGCACGCTATCTTAAAAATATGACGATATCAAACTATCTGCCTGCCCTGGCACTCTTTGGTGAATATGCCAATAGAAAAGACAGTTTCAGGCTATTTGCCCAAAATAATGAATCCAAAACCTATGGATTGAAAGTATCAATGCCTATTTTTGATATCAACAGAGGACGCACTATCGAGATAAAAAAACTACAATATTTAAAATCCAAGCTGGCATTGCAAGAGAAACAAAAAGAGGCAGCAAACAGTTTTGCAAACTTTAAAAACAGTATCTTTATCCTCAAGCAGCGAAGGAAAGTAGCACAAGAAGACAAAAAACTTTATGCAGGATTGGTGCATAGTACAAAAGAGGGGATGATGGCAGGTGAAAAAACCAAAGAGGATGTGGAAACGATGCAAAATTCACAGTCCATAGCGGCATTGGATGCACAGATATATGATGTGGAGATACAACTCTCTTTTGTGGCCTTATATGCAAAGATGCGTGATGAAATTTAGCCAGTATATGCAGGATTGGCTTTATGCCAAGGATGGTTATTATGCCGCATTTAGGTCTATTGGAAAAGAGGGTGATTTTTATACGGCTGTCAGTTCCAGTATGTTTTTTGGGGGAAGTATCGCCAAGCGTTTGATCCAAACCATAGAAGAGGGATTTTTGCCTGCCAATACGACTGTGGTTGAGGTAGGTGCGCATCAGGGGTATATGCTGGCAGATATCATTCAGTTTGTCTATACGCTGAAACCTTCACTGTTGGATACTTTGCAATTTCTTATCATAGAACCCCAGGCAGAAAACATCCAGGCACAAAATGCCTATTTTCAAGAATCTTTTGGTGATCGTATCAGCTTACAGCATGCACCTGATTTTCATGCTCTTTCACTCTCTGATGCCTTTGTTGTGGCCAATGAAATCTTTGATGCTTTTACCTGCGAGCTGGTGCGTAAAGATGAGATGCTTTATATGCGCGAGGGCAAAGCGGTTTTTGATAAGCAGGATGAGAGAACAAAAGCACTATGCCAAAAATATCAGATTCAAAGAGGAGAAGTTTCGGTAGGATTTGAGTCTTTTGCCGCTTCAATGACGCAGGCTATTAAACGATTTGAATTTGTTACATTTGATTATGGGGACAAGGTCAAAAGAGAAGATTTTTCGATTCGGATTTATCATAAACATCAGAGTTATCCATTTTTTGCCTTGACTGATTTTGTGCAGGATGAAGAAGAAAAACCCAAAGATGTAGTACTGGAAGATTTATTCAAAAAAAGCGACATTACCTATGATGTCAATTTTACGCATTTGATTAATGCTTTTGCTGAAAGTGGCATTAGTTGTCAAAGGTATAAAACCCAGTTGGCATTGCTTGTGGAATTTGGCATCATTGAACTTTTAGATATGCTGCAGCAACAGACTGACGAAGCAACCTATAAGGCAGAGA
>JANTGR010000031.1 GCA_024762875.1 Sulfurospirillum sp. | reverse complement strand
GAGAAAGTAAGATTGAGAGAAAAATCACAACTTTTATCCTGCATGGCATCAAAACTCTTTTCTATCATGATAGTTGTCAGTTTTTCATATTGGTTGGTCTGCATGGCAATTTCAAGAAAATCATGTGGCGTAATAATCTTGGTTGTTTGCCCTTTTATTTTCTCCAGCCTCATCAGTGTTTCATACTTGACTATGTTTCCTTTTTTGTCAACAATAGGATGAAAAACAGGGATAATTCTATCCTCTAAAATGGCATCATACACCTCTTTTTCCCAGGATAATATATTTTGTACCTCTTTTTTTCTATCGATACTCTTATCATATATCCAGTATCTCTCCCCTTTTTTTCTTGCAAAATGTAAAGCCATATTGGCTTTTTCAAGTGCTTTTTTCTGCCAAAACACTGTGACTACCGTAAAACGTACTGCGATATTCAGCTCAACTTGTTTTACACGCATGTTATAGGCTTCCAGCGCATCCAGAACTGTCTGCATCTTTGCAGAAAAAAGCTCTTTATCTATCGCTTCTTTTTGGATAAATATAAAACTGTCACTATCGATTCTATAGACCAGAAAGTGATATTTATATGCCAGTTTTGTAAGAAACTTGCCTATATTTTGTAAAATATCATTCCCAATTTCATTCCCGTAAAGATCATTAAAATGGCTGAAGTTATTGACATCAACCAAACTCAAAGCATAATATTGACTATTGGCAAAATCCCGTTCCAGTGCTTCTCTGTTTTTGAGATGTGTTAAACTATCATGATAGAGACGATACTCCAGATCTTTGGCTTTTTGGGACAAGGTATCATTTAGACCTGTAACCTGATTTAAAAGAAATGAAAATAGCAGCGACAAAGCAACCAGTCCGATAATCAGCATCAAAATCAATTCATGATGTCCCTGCCAATGCGGATTGTTATAGGTAACAAATGAAAATAAAAATAAACTAAAAATCAAAGCACTGTAAAGATACTTTGTACCATAACGAAATCCGTTAGCAACGACTATCCATAAAAGTAAGGGATATAAACCGATGGATACCATATTGGAATGATACATCCCATAAGCCAGGATACCGATATCACTAAGCTGACCCAGGATCCGTCGATAAACTGATTTGACCGGATCTTTATACGTCCATACCAACCATCCCGCACTAAATATAACATAATATACAGTGGCAATAAATATTTCTTGAGAGAGATCATCATAGGAAAACTGGGCAAAAAAGAGTACTATCATGATAGAACACGCTATCATCATACGTGTCAGTGCCTGTGCCAGTTCAGGAGATACTTTACTCTTAGCTAAAATCGATTTTAACATCATACGTCCAACTATCATCTATAGACACATCTAAAAACTCTGCTTACCTGTAACCAGAGCTTTTAGATATACCCACATCTGTTTTTATTTTATCCCCATTCTAATATCGACCGCTTTGACAAAAAATGCAGACATACCATCAAAATAGGTATATCTGCCTTATTATTTGTTATTCCTTCTCCTTCTTATCCGCTAGTGAAAGCAGTGCCGGTAACAGCAGTAAATCAACAATCAGGGCAATCACCAGTGCCGAAGCTGTCACGATACCAAAGTTCTCATTGGGCGTGAACGTACTAAATGAAAAAAGCGAAAATGAAAAACTTAAGATCAATGTTGTAAACAGTATCGCACGCCCTGCATAGTGCAAGACTTCATCAAAAGAATCTGCCAGAGATAGACCCCGATTCCTGGCATCGAAGTACTTCACCAAAAAATGAATCGTATCATCCACAGCCACACCGATGATAATCGCCCCTGCTATTGCCACTCCGATATCGATATTGATACCGATCCAGCCCATCAGTCCCACGACCAGCATCACCGGCAAAAGATTAGGCAGGATAAATACCCACAAAAGCCTCACTCTTCTAAAGATAAACAACATCACCAAAGATACCAGCACAATCGCCATAGAGAGTGAATAGATCAAAGTGTCCGTCACATCACTTTGCATATAGGCAAACATGGCTGTCTGCCCGTTGACCTGCGCACTGTAAGGCGTATTGTTCCACCAGGCATGGGCATAATTGATCATCTCCAGATCCACAGAAGTATCGACGATATTAACCTGTGCAGTAATTCTCAGTTTTCTCTCATCAATATCCATCTTGTCATTGATCTCCATACCCTGCGGCAGTGACAATGAATATAAAAGAAGATATTGCGCAATCAGATTTTGCGTATTTGGTATCTCATTTTTGCCATCCAGGACTTGATTGAAACGTTTGACAGTATCCATCAAAGAAGCCAAATGTCTTATATCCCCAAAACGCAGTTGATAATCACGGTAAAAATTTTCCACCGTTTTCATAAATGCGGGATCTTTGATACCATTCTTCCTGCCGCTGTCCACAACTATCTCATAAGCCATCGGACCGGTAAGATTCTCCATCAAAAACTCTGTTCCCTGACGGATATCCACACTTTTATCAAAATATCGAATCGTATTACTGTCAACTTTGACTTTAAAAAGTCCTACTGCCAAAATAGCAAATAATGTGGCCGTTATCATGATAATCTTTTTGTTATTTCTCAGGATAAATGCCCCATAACCAAAGCTATCCAGACTTTTTGTTTGAGCAGATACGGATGGTTTGACCGGTTTTTTCAAAATCAGCAGTACCGCCGGCATCCATGTCACAGAGAGGATAAAAGCCAACACGGCACCACTGGCAGTTGCAATCCCCAGCGTCAATACCGGAATCACTTTGGAAATCGTCAACGTTGCAAAACCAATCGCTGTGGTCAAAGAAGTCAAAAAGATCGGCAAGAAGTTTTTTTGCAGACTGTGTAAAACTGCTTCCCTGTTCTCTTCACCCTGACGCTTATACATCAACCATACGATATAGATATGCACGGCATCAGCGATACCGATCGCCACGACAAATACAGGCAAATTTGCTGTAAAGTTATTGAGTTTGTAGCCCAAAAGTACCTGTACAGCAAGCACAATCATAAAGGTAAAGACCACTACACCGATAGGGATCAGCATCCCGCTGACACGGCGAAACAACAATAACAAAAGTACCATTGAAGCGATAATAACAAGTGGTGTAAATGTCATGGCATCACTGGTTCCTATCTGCACGAAAGCCTGATTGAGCGCCGGTCCGCCGTTGATCCAGTACTTGTATCCTGTTCTTTCAATCTCCGGGGCTAAAATCTTGTTGACCATTTTCATGATCTCCATGCTTTTATCACTTTTGTCATTGACTTTGGGTACCAAACGCGCTGAAATCATCGTCGTTGTGCCATCACGTGATATAAACCCGTCCACGATCAGCGGATCATTGACAGCAATCTCTTTTCTCTGTTGCAGATAAGTGGCATTGGCATCCTCTATATGCTGCACAAAATCTTCGACAATGACATCATCTGCATCATCTGCACTGGCATGCACATACTGATAATTTGTGATTGAATCCACGCGGGCGACATACTTCATCTTCCATAAAGCCTGTGTGATATTGTCGATACTCTGCAGTGCTTTTTTATTGAAAATGCCACTTTTATCTTTAAAAGCGATAATCACAGCATCGTCATTGCCGAATGTCCGTCTAAAACTGTCATAATCCTGTAAAGTTTTTGAATTTTCTCCAAACCAAATCCGATACGAACCATCCATCTCCAAATGCTTCAGATTGGACGCCAATGCAAATACCAACAATGGCACACCAATGGCAATAAACCATCTAAACCGATATAAAAATGCTATATACTTTTTCACGCTGCTCCCTTCCCTTAAAAATAATAACCAAATTCCAGTTTGGCACGATCAAGCTTCTCAAACATAGAGTCAGACTTTGGTGCCAAATGTTGATAGGAAAGTGCTAATTTATACTTTTCAAACACCCTCGTATCATACTTGACAAAAAAGATTTTCTCCTGATTACCCAAATCGATATCCAAACCTCCCAAAACCTCTGAAGAAGCAAAATCATTCATAGAGAGACGAAATCCCACACTCATATCATCATCAAAAAAGTTTGCAAAATCTTTGGCTGAGAGTTTTGTATCATCTTCTGCCATATAACGATAATACTCTGCCAGCAATCCAAGATCCCGTTTATCCCATACTCCGTAAAATGTATATTCTCCACCCAATCCAATCTGTCCATAATCAGAGACTTTTGTATCATCACTAAAGGTATAGGCAAGTTCACTTTTATAGATCATATCACCCATTACCAGTGTACTGTAAGCTAAAAATTTATCGACGATATAGGCATGCTGTCTCAAACTTCCCTGATGAAAGTCCATAAAACGCTGTCCATCATAACCATGTTCATAAATCAGACTATAATCCATCTGCACACGCTCTAAAGATGCACTGTATTTGAGATAGAGTGAAGGCAGATTGACATTTTCTGCTGTCTGTAGATGATCATCATAGGCAAAAGGTAAAAAATTATAGAGTGAACGGCTATCCTGCATGCGCTGTTTCTCTTCATGCAATTTAGCGATAATACTGAATTCACCACTCTCAAGATAGTAGGTATAGGCTATATTCCAGGCACCCAGTTTACTATCATAGTCAAAGGGATCATCTAAAAAATCTTTGGTATTAAAAACATCTGTCAAATTAAAAAACTCCAATGCACCCCAAAAGCGTGTATTGCGCCCTATCAACAAATCACTGTTTTCAAAATTGAGCTGATAATAGAGATCATTAAAGTCGATATAGCGTCTGTTATGATCATTGGCATCGTAGATTCCTTTGATCTTGATTGCCATTTGCCCTATACCTATCTCTTTTTTGAATTCACTCTCTATCCGCAATGCTTCAGCATGATCACGCTTCTCATCATTATCAGTGCTGAGTTTTTGCGTCTCGAAGCTGATATTGCCTTTGTAGTCCAACTCACCTGCTATCATGATAAGCGGGATGGAGAGCAAAGCGATATATCTTTTCATCTCTTTAGAACCCTTTTATCAAAGTCTTTACTCTTTAACCCTGCTTTGATCTTGTCTTCTTTCCAGATTAAGATGGTTGATTTGTCATTTTGATGATTATGCATCTCGATCTTCCCCACACGCCAAACGCCATCTCTCTTTTTGTAGTCTGAAAAAAGTGCTGTCTTTAAAAGTTCTCCTTTGCGATCATAGTACTCTATCTTGCGTATCAGAAAATCTTTGGTATCCACCCAGGTAATCTGCTTGGTATAACCCGAGTTTTTATCTTTGGGGATACGTGTACCCTGGTAACACTCCATCTCACCTAGCATCACCACTTTAGGTTCTCCCTCAAAAGTATATTTTTGATAATTTTGATTGCCGATATCTTCATACGAAAATTCACTTCCCATAAATGAGCCCGATTTGTTACGGCTTGCGATACGCTTGATACGTTTTAAAGCAGGCAGATAAAGCCACTGATCATCATCTCTATCGATATGTTCCCAGCCAAGTATCTTGGTGCCTTTTACATCAGCGGGAGAGAGAAACGTAGAAATAGTCTTGTCTCCCCTCTCTCCCTCCAGTGTTCTCATCATCATATCACGCACACTCTTTTGTCCGTTTGCATTGATCAATGTCATCTGGGTTTTGGCGATAGAACTTTCAAAACCATCCGTTACTTTATCTGCCTTTTTGGCAATTTCCAGGTTGCTCATAGCCATCAAACTTGAAATAGCTATCATACTCACTATCACGATCTTTTTCATATATTGCTCCTTTGTTTAATTGTTCTGAATATTTGTACGTATGCACTAATGCTTCGCCGTAAACGGCTGCAGAGTCGTTTATACGTACAAATATTCAGAACACTCAATTATTTTCTATAAATTTTTTTAGCGCATCGATATAATTTTTAAACGCTTTTTTTCCATTTTCAGTGATGTGTACCACCGTTCTTGGGCGTTTGCCTTCATACGTCTTTTCTATCATGATATAACCTGCCTCTTCCAATTTTGCCAAATGGGAAGAAAGATTGCCATCTGTGACAGATAACATCTCTTTGAGTGCTTTAAAAGGCAACTCTTCATTACTGATGAGTAAAGAGACCAGTTTGGATCTCACCGCTTGATGTAAAATCGGATCAAACACTACTGATTCTCTTTTAACTTTCTACTTATCATGATAGGTGCCACACCAAGCAGTAAAAAACTAACAGCCTGTGAAATATAAAAAAACACCGACTCGATACTTGATAAATTCTCCACAAACAATGAAACAATCAACAGCACCACAGCTGAAAGTGTTGAACAATAAGCCAGCAGCGTAAAAATGCGAATATTGAGTACATATCCCAGCACAAAATCACCTATACCGCACATAAAAAGCCAAAGAGCAAAGAGTGGTACGATCATTCCCTGCTTTGCTATCAAGGCAGACAAAACAATCGCAAAAAAGGTCAGCATCGTATAAATTGTTGCGATAAAACGCTGTTTTTTGGTACAGCTGTCTATGTCATAGTCTTCATTGATTTTCTTTGTCAAAAAACCCTCAACAATAAAACCAAGTGTGATCAACACCAGGGAAAAAATGGTACCGTTAACGATCGAGCTTTTCATCAATACAGGCATCATAAATGTCATAACCGTGCCAATAACACCCCAAATCAAAAGAGCATTGTAGTTATAGGGGAAAAATGTATCTTTATCTATCAAGGCTGATTTGATCGCACTCAAATGCGCCAGTGCTTCCTCTTTATCACTCATCTGTTTTCCTTTGCAAATTACTTTGTAATGCAAAGTATATAAGAAAAAAATACTTTTGTCAAGAAAAAGCAGATATTGAAAAAGATTTTTTGGGAGACTTCAAAACAGCGCTGAAAGCTGTCTTGAAGTAAGATTGAAGTGTTCTATATGATTCCAGTTACCATCTTTGTGACAACAAAACCACCGATAACAAGCCACACAAACATACCAAGTGCTGAGTAAACCGGTGCAAGTCCAAGCCCTTTGAACTTGGCAAAGATTGTCCCCATACCCAGTGCTGTCATCGCCATCGTCAGTAAAAATGTATCAATTTCATTGATCACACCAACGACATTTTCAGGAACGATTTGTAAGGAGTTAAATCCTGCCATCGCAATAAAATAGACAGCGAACCATGGAATAACCAGCTTGACACCATCTGACTGGGCACCGGTTTTCTTTGCTTTTATAGAGAGCCATATACCAAGGATGATAAGCATCGGTGCTATCATGATAACACGTGTCATCTTGACAATTACCGCATTATTTGCCATCTCAACAGGTGCACCCGGGATAGAAGCAGGTACTGCTACAACCTGTGCAACTTCATGAATAGTACCACCGACATAGATACCAAACTGAGAAGGTGTCATATGTAAAAATCCGGTTGCCGGCTCAATGATAGAAGCATAAAGTACAGGATAGAGAAACATCGAAATTGTCCCAAAAAGTACAACCATAGAGACTGCAATCGCAGCTTTATACCCTTCAGACTTCAGGACAGGCTCAGTCGCCAAGACAGCTGCTGCACCACATACAGAGGCACCTGCAGCAGTGAGCATCGACGTATCCTCTTCCATCTTGAAGATCTTATGTCCCAGCCAGGTACCGAGAAAAAATGTCGTACTCAACATAATAAGAGAGACCAGAAATCCCTCCATACCAACATCCATGATCTGCTGAAACGTCAAACGAAAACCATAAAAAACGATCGCAAAACGCAGGATCTTTTTGGCAGAAAAGGTGATACCCGTCTCCCAGGCTTTGGGAATATGATTGTGCAGGGTATTGGCATAGAAAATACCCATGACGATACCGATTACCAGAGGAGATATCCCCAGTGCCTTGATAAATCCTATATCTGCGATCATTGTCGCAGCTGCTGCAAAAATAGCTACAAAAAGGATTCCGTTGATGGTACCCTTGCGATTTTCTGGTGAAAATGCCATATTGTTCCTTTGTAAAAAAATGTTTATTATGATACAACAAATATGATCATTTTGCAAAATAAATAAAATTTAATATAATGATTGATATTATAAATAAGGGAGTTCATCTATGCACAGGAGCGACATATGACACTTAAAGAGCTGGAACTTTTCTACTACCTTAGCGAAAATCCACATATATCATCACTTGCCAAAGAAATCTCCATGAGCCAGTCTGCGATCTCTTTGGCGATAAAGTCTTTAGAGACCAAGCTGAAAGATCCACTCTTTGACCGCATCGGGAAAAAACTCCTGCTCAATGAAAGGGGACGGCTTTTTAGGGATCAGACCTATGTGCATTTTATGGCACTCAAAGATGCCCAGAGAAACTTTTTACAACACAATCTCGCAGGCTCACTCAAAATCGCATCGAGTAAAACAGTGGGTAACTTCATCATGCCCACTCTCATATACGACTTTGCACTGCAACAGCCAGAGATCACCATCGAGCGGGAGATCCACAATTCTGCACATATTATCCAGATGGTGCGTGAAGGAAAAATCGATCTTGGCATCATTGAGACAGAATGTGATGAACCAGAAATCATCAAGGAAAAGATGGGAGATGACACACTGATTGTCGCATCAGGTGATGAAACACTGGCTGAAAAAAGATACTATATAGATACACTCCAAGATCGAAAATGGCTCCTTCGGGAAGCGGGATCAGGTACCAGAGAGCTTTTTCTTCAAACCGTAGGAGATATCGCCAAAGAGCTTCATCTTTTTATGGAGTTTACCGAATTTGAAGAGATGAAAACAATATTGCAGGAGCAGAAAGATACGATATCGTGCATCTCACGCTTTGTTATCCAAAAAGAACTGCTACACGGCATACTCTTTGAAGTATCCCTGCACAATCTCACCTTTGAACGTAATCTCTATATCATCTACCACCGCCAAAAGTACCAAAGCCGCCCTTTTCATACCTTCAAGTCCTTTATCATGCAGCGTTTTGAGGAGAGATTTGGTCAAAATAAAAGGATAAAATAAGTATGATTAACCATACAACAAAAAGGAATAGCCATGAAAAAAATAATTTTATCTCTTTTAACCGCTGCTTCACTGCTCAGTGCTGATGCTTCTTTTGCGCCTGAGGGGACATTGACAGTGAACTGGAAAGCCTTCAAAACACCCGCCAAAATAGGTGTTGGCGGGACATTTGACAAGGTTGCACTCACCACAACAGCCAAAACAGCGCCAAAGCTTGAAACACTGCTTGTTGGTGCATCGGCTCAGATTGACACAACAACAGTCAACTCTAAAAATGAAGGACGAGACAAAAAACTCGTTGCTGCATTTTTTCAACTGATGTCTGCAGACAAAATCACAGCCAAAATCATAGATGCCAAAGCCAAAACAGCTACAGAAGGCAGTTTAAATGCAAAAATCAGCATGAATGGCATCACCAAAACTGTACCGATGCATTACAGCTATGCCAACAGCAGTATCCAGGCAGACGGTGTGATCGATCTTTTTGATTTTAATGCTTCAAAATCCCTCTCTTCTATCACAAAAGCCTGCTATGCCCTGCATAAAGGGAAAACATGGAATGACGTCACAATCAGCTTTAAAATGCCTCTCAAAGAGACAAAATAGTCAAAGACCAAGCAGTACTTTTAACTTTTTATAAAGTACTGCTATCTTCTTTTTCAAGAGACTTTTATCTCTAAAAAAATGCTCCTTCACATAATGTTTTATCTGTAAAGACTTTGCCTTGATATTGATATAGACTTCGCTGGCTTTCAACCTGTCGATAGTTTTCATGATAAACAGATAGGCTTTTTCAAACCAGCCAAACTGCATCAGTTTTTCTTTGCTCACACCAAAAAGCCAAAAAGTAAAAGCAGCGATAGGAATCTTTCCGGCATATACCAAGATACCCTGCACCATATGTCCTGCCACAAAAAGCAGTCCCGCATATACACCCAACAATTCCACCACCACAAACATAGAAAGAAAAATCACCAAAATGATCACACTGTGTAAGCGCTGCAGCTGTATTTCAAGCTTTTTGAGAATCTTTAGAGCGCTGATATAGTGGATGATAGGATGGGCAAAACGCACCCAAATCAACTCTTCAAAGATGATGTATGTTAAAACAACAATCGTCAGAAAAAAGTTGACAAGTTTTTTTTGCATCGTTTATAAAGCATCCAAATCGATAAAATCCACTATCTCAGAAGCGGCTATATCACCCTGCTCTTTTGCTATCATGATAAGCGCTATTTGACCCAGCATATTGGTCAATATCGCTGAAGAACCGGCTTTTTTCCCTTTAAAATCGATCGTATAGCCATTCTCTGTATAATGTATATTTCCAACAGCAACTTCTGTTTTGGCAGATTTTTTCACATAAGGGCTGACCAATCTGGCCTGTTTCATAGGCAATGAAGGATTGAGTCCCAGCATATAACGGATCATAGGAATCACATACAATATAAATGTCACGGTGGAACTGTATGGAAAACCAGGAAGTGCAAAGATATATTTTTTACCTACTTTTACGATCTTGATATGCTGGCCGGGTTTAAGCGTGACACCTTCAGTGATATACTCAGCATCCATCCCTGCTAAAATATCTTTGACAAAGTCATAGTCACCTACGCTGACTCCACCCGTCGTCACAACGATATCACTGTATTCCAGCGCACCCTTGATTACACGTTCGATATTTTCTTTGTCATCTTTTTCCAGAGGTGAACGATGCACATCCGCCCCCGCTTTTTTTGCCAATGCTGCCAATGTAAATTGATTTGAGCTTCGTATTTGAGAAGGATTGGTCTGTTTTTCACCCACGTCCAGGATCTCGCTGCCCGTTGATAGCAGTGTCACTTTTGGTTTACGATAAACTGATACTTGTGCGACATTGAGACTGGCCAGTACACCAATCTCTGCAAAATCAAGTTTGCTGCCCCTGGCGATCAGTACTTCGCCCTTTTTGTAGTTCTCTCCCACAGGGCGTACCGAAAAACCATAAGGTACGGCTTCATTGATGATGATTTCATCACCTTCAACTGTAACATTTTCGATAGGAATCAGCGTATCTGCTCCACAGCAAATCAATGAACCTGTAAAAGTTTTGATACAAAAACCGCCCATAATTTCTTCATCTTTATACGCACCTGCCGGCAGATCACCCTGGATACGCAGGCGTTGTAGACTTTGATCCTCACACTTGATAGCATAGCCATCCATCGCTGATGTCGGATAGGCAGGAGAGTTATGATCTGCTACAATATCCTCAGCCAAAACGCGCCCCAGAGCATCATCCAAAAAAACTTTTTCATATAAATAGCTGGCATCCATACTGCCAAGCAAACGCTCCATCGACTCTTCAAAACTCACAAAACTCACACTTAACCCTTTAATAATCCGCTATTTTTCAGCGCTGTACTCCGCTCTAATGCATACTCTCTTTTGCCATCAATGATATCATACTTCCATATCGGTGCTGACGCTTTAAAATCTTCAACAAAGGCATCTATCATCTCCAGCGCAACACGCCTTTTGGGAGAAAGCACTGCTGCTATATAAGAACTTTGATGATTGAGCACATCACCTTTTGAGTGTGCCATCAAAAGATATGCTCCCTGCGCTTTTGCTTTTTCCTGCCAGGCATCAAACCAGGATCTGAGAATGGGCTCATAGATATCAAAACTCAACCCCTCTATCCCGCCTTCATCCCGTACAATACCAACAAAGTTGATAAAAGCACCATAGTTTTTATCATGATACGTTCCATACCAATCACGCAATATCTCTTCAACAGGCAAAGATCCCTCATACAATGCTAACATCTATCCTCCACACACTGGTGGCAAAAGCGATATCCTGTCACCTTCTTTTATCGGTGTATCGAGTGATGCCACCAATACATCATTGACAGCGACAGCAGAATTACCCAGCCATTCCTGCAGCTGGGTGTCTTCTTTTAACAATATTTTCAACTCTTGCAGATTAGAGATATCTACCTCTATCGCCTCTCGATTGATTGGTCCCAAAAATTCTAATTTAGCCATAGTTGTCCTTTGGCAAGATTATAGCAAAAAATGTTAATATAACTCAAGGGCACCTCTATAAACCATAGGTACTCATAACATCACTAGCTTTTTCTTAGGAGAGGCGTTTACTTGCAGGACTAGCTGTAGCTAATTCAAAAGTAAACAACGACGCATAAGGAAAAGCTAGTGATGCCCTTCGGGTGGGCTTTGAAAAAGCAATCTTCACAAAGATATTTTTTCATCTTAGCTACGGCTAGGATTTCAAAAATCTCTTTGCAAATCTTACATTTTCAAAGCCCATTATGAGTACCTATGGTTTATAGAGGTGCCCTCAAATCAAACAAGGAAATGTGATGTATAGAGGCGCAGGCGGCAGTAACGGCGGTGAGGGAAGTTTTTTGATCGGGCTTATCATGATGGTCGCTGGAGGGTATCTTTTTCTGCGTTCTGTGCATGTTGATCACTATCTTTCTATGGGGGCTGGGCTCTTTCACATCGGCAGTTTTCAAATCACCAACGGCATGGTACTCATCCCTTTTATCTTCGGTATCGGGATGATCTTTTATAACTCCAAAAATATACTTGGCTGGTTCTTGACTATCGCAAGCATCGTCGCTTTGACCTTTGGGATCATCGCGAGTATCAACTTTTCCCTACAGGGCATGAGTGCCTTTGACCTGATCACAATGATCATCCTTTTTGTCGGCGGTCTGGGGCTCTTTTTACGCTCACTGCAAGGTCGAAATTCGAGATTTTAGGGGAAACCAATATGACTAAAAGCTATAAGAGATATCCATAAAAATCATATCATTATCGGCTATCATATCAAACAGCCCGCTCCCTGGGATATAGTCCACCACACCCACATTGGCATTCAGACCATCACGGATATCATATTTGCACCATGCGCGCTGAAAACCGCCTTTGTCTGCCGCTTTGCCAAAAAGTGCCAGCAGATAGTTGGCATGCAGCGAAGCATGCATAAAGTCACTACTCACACGCAAAGCATGCTGAAAACTGTCCTGCTCAAACAACGTACTCTCTTTTGTCATATGTTTGTTGGCAAAGTCATAGCTTATTTTTGTCTCTGCGATACCGTTATACTCAAATCCTGCCAAACTGTCGATACGGTTTTGTTTTTCTGTACCGCTTTGTAAAAACAAAAAGCCCTTTTTGTAGGCAAATTCCCCTTTAAAAAGCCAACTTTTATAGACATAGTTGAGTGCAGTAGCCGCCATCTGCATCTTTTTATCATGACGAATCAAAGGTAGTCCCAATTCATCCTGTGCATAAATGTCCGCAAGATAAAAATTGACATCAAATCCCGAAAATTGACCAGCTACATCCAGTGCATAAGAAGGTGAACCCGGTGTATGCCTTGGAGGCAAATGCCCCAATCCGGGATTAAAATCCCCGCCAAAAGGCGGATTTTTATTAAAACGCTGCTCTAGTATCATGATAGGTGATATTCTCCAATGATTATCATGATAGTAGTCAAGCTTCACCATACCTGCAGGGAGTCTCAGATCTTCTATATCGACCATAGCAGGGCGCCTGTTATCGAGTGGATTGAGTACATCGGTGATACGAATAGTATCACTTTTCCCCCAGACCACGACCTGCCGTCCGGCTTTGATATCCAGCTTTTCACTAAGCGATCCCTGCACATACGCATCAAAAAGTTCAACTTCACTCTCCAGCGCAGCGACATCCTCCTGACTAAAGTCATCTCTACCCTTGATAAGATAGCTCAAATCATAAAAAGCATTGCCATTCATCTTGAGTTTAAAATTCTCAGTCAGTTTTTGATTATACTCCAAAAATAGCAGTGATTTCAAAGAGGAGAGTCCATCATGCGGCTTGTCATTTTGATAACTGTAAGCTGCACTTTGTGTGATTTTTCCCTCAAAGCTGTAACTTTTAGGTGTTGCTCTCTTTTGTGCAGCTTCACTCTCATTGGACGCAGACTCATCATCAAACCCCTCCAGGAGCGCATCACTTTCATCCACTGTTCGTTCTACCTCTACCGCCCCATTGTCATCAAAGCCATCTAACAATGTTTCATCAGCTGACAAAGCACATACAATCAGCAGCGAAAGAGATAAAGTCTTGAACATTAAAGCCCTTTTTCCAGTCGTCTTGTTGTAAGCATCTCATCACTTATCTCAGGATTGACCTGAATATTGTCAAAGTTGAGTATCGTTTTATGTAGGGTATTTTTACCTTGTTTGGTAGTCATCGTCATCTCATCAATCACCCAGATACCATCTTGTTTATGCATCTTCTTGACGTCGAGATATTTTTTCTTGCCATTTTTTAAAAAGCCGATAGAACGTACAACCATATCGATATCTTCACGAATCAAGCCGATTGTTTTTGTGTAACCAGATTCATCAATGACATCCTTGGTTTTAGGAGTTGATTCTATCATCGTTGTATCTTTTCCTCTCACTTTGACATGTTTGAGGATCTTATACTCAAAATTATCCACATCACGATCAGTCATATCATAGTAGGAGAAGTCACTCCCCATAAAACTTGAACTTTTGTCACTGGTAGGAATACGTTTGACTTTTTTCAGTGCTGGCAGATAAAGCCACTGATCATCATCTTTGCTCGCATCATCATAGTCATACGTCAAAAAGGCTGTATCTTTGACATCTGCCGGCGTCTTGAAAAACATGATTCGATGTTCATCTTTACCAAAATCTTTACTAAAGGTCTTGATAGAACGTACACGTTTTTTGCCGTTTTTGTCAATAAGCGTCATTGTCATATCCTGAATAAGACTTTTACCATCATCTCGGTTATCGACCTTGACAGCGATAGCTCTGGCTGCTTCATCTGCTATCAAAGCTTGAGAAAGCAAGAGTGTTGCTACTGTAGAAATTATCACTTTTTTTATCATTTTATCCATCCTTTTTTTGCTATTAGTATCATCAGTGCAGGCGCTAAAAAGAGATCTGCCAATAGAGCCAGCAAGATCACACTCCCTGTCAAAAACCCAAAGTTCTGCACACTGGCCATTGTCCCAAACATATACGAATAAAATCCCAGAGAGAGGACAATCGTCGTGATGACCATCGCTTTACCTGTGGTAAAAAATGTATTTTCCACAGCCAGTGAGGCATCGCCGCTTTGGTGGTAATATCGTCTGAAATTATGTAGAAAATGTATCGTATCATCAACAGCCAGCCCTATCGCAATCGAACCGATCAGCATAGTAAACATATCAAGCGGTATGTGATAAATATACATCAAACTAAGCCCTACAATAATCGGTGTCAGATTTGGAATCATGGCAATCAGTCCCAGCCTGATATCATTCATAATCAGCATCATCATGATAGCGATTAAAACAAATGCAATGATATAACTTTTGACAGAAGAGCGTATAGACTGTGTAAATGTATGCACCAAAAGAGGAATCATACCCGTGACTGTCACTGTTGCATCAGGAAATGCCTGTGCATATTGGGCTTTGATATAGTCAATCATATCCAAACTGTCTATGCTGTCCTTCCAGGGAAGTTTATGCGTCACACGCACTTTTGAGAACTGGCTGTCCACCAGATCTTCAAGATCATCACTTCCGCTGTTTTCAAACAAAAGCAGTTCTTGTGAAACCAGTGCTTTATCATCCGGGATAGCATAAAATGCCTGCCTGTTTTCATGTAGTGCACGATTGCTCTCTTTGACAACAGTAGCCAATGAAAAGATTTTTCCGATAAATGTCTTGCCATTGTCATACCCTTCAAGTTTATGTGCCAGCTGATCCAGTTTCTGCAGTCTTTGAGGATCTTGCCAGCCATTTTCTTCTTTGGTATCGATGACTATTTCAGCTGTCAAAGTCCCTTTCATCTCTTTGTCCATCAACTTTGTACTGACATAGTTCATATCATCCTTGGGAAACCACTCCAAGGGATAGTGTGAAAGTTTAAGCTGTCCGGCAAGGACCAACGATATAAAGACCAGCAAAAGACTCACCGCAGCAATCGATTTGGGATGATGCGTGGGTATATAGGCAAGCTTTTTCATCAAACTATCCAGCCAGCCCCGCTGTGCTTTGGCTCTTGGCTTTAACCTGGTGATCATCAAAAGTGCCGGCAGTAGTGTCAATGTCAAAAAGAGTGAAACGATTACACCCAGGGAAGCAAAGATACCCATATCAGAAATCGGCGCTACTTCACTTCCTGCAAATGAGGCGATACCAATCGCTGTCGTGATCCCCGTCATAGAGATAGCAAGTCCCGAATGACCCATTGTAAAGACCAAAGCCTCTTTTTTATCTTTCATTTCGTTAAATGCATCAAAAAAGATTGATAAAACATGCACCGTAGCCCCCACACTGACTGCCAAAAGTAAAGAAGGCACGATCTGCGTAGGAAGCTTAAATGCCACCCCAAATGCTGCCATCGAACCAACCGTCGTCAATAGTGCCAAAATGATGACAATCAATGGATAAAAAGTAGCACTCAGCCGCCTGAAAATCACAAATAAAAACACCAAAACAATCAAAATGGTGATACGTGTAAACTTCTGCATATCTTTTTTCATCATCGTTTTCAGTGCATCCATCACAGATGGCGAGCCCGCATAATAGATCTTAAAATCCGCTGCTTCATATTTTTTGATGATCTCTTGTACTTTATGTACTACTTCAGCATTTTGTGCATCACTCAGCGGTGTTTTGCTTTCTTCTTTTTCTGCTGGAGTCTGACTCTCATCAAACGCATCAAACATCTCATCTACATTTTGTTCTTTACCGCCTGTATAAGCCTGTGTCTCGATAACAAGGGTCGTGATAGAACCATCTTCGGATATCAATAGATTTTTGTAAAATTCAGAATCCATCACGATATCTTTGATCTTGGCAACATCAGCTGCATCTTTTGGAAAATGCTCGAGCAGATCATCTACGATGAGTTGATCTTTTTCACCTCTTGTATTTCTGACATTGACAAGAGAGGTTACTTCATCCAGATAAGGAAGATTATTTTCGAGTTCATCATGGAGTTTTTTGAGTTTTTTTAAAAAGTCAAGTGTGAAAATATGCTCACTTTTGACAGCTATCATGATACGTTCATCACGCCCGAACTGATCTTTAAAAGCATTGTAATTTACCAGCATCGGATCTTCTGGATGCATAAACCCTTCGGTAGAAGTATCCATCGTAATTTTTGGAACCTGTGATAATGGATAGAGCAGTAAAAGTAATGTAAAGATGATCACTTTCAGCGGGTTATCTGCGATAAAAGCACCAAACCTGCCAAATTTATTTTCTAGTTTTTGATGCACGAATGTCCTTAGTATATGATTTTTATGATTCTATCATGATAAGATGAATTTTTTGTGAATCCCGTCACAGGTCATAGATGGAAAGGGACTAAAGTAGCACAGTCTGCATGACAAAAAGAGTATAATTATTCCAAATAAAAAAAGGAGAAGTTATGTCAAATAAAATCAAAGAAGAATTAGCAGAGATTATCGCAAATGATACAAAAAAAGAAAACCTGGGGCATGTGGATTTACACAAATGTCGTGAATTGATTATGGATGCAGGTGCTATACTTTTGGATGTACGTCCAGCAGCAAAAGTAACAGGAGAAAATGCACAGGAAGCCGGCATAAAAAATGCACTTTATACACCCTATCCTCAGTTTGCAGAGTATCTGGATGCACTTCCATCTGATCATACGACCCCGATTGTCACTGCCTGCCTGAAAGGATGGTTTGCCAACCGTATTACAGGATATCTGGAGATGATGGGATATACAAATGTTTATGTCCTGGATACAACAATCGTGGACTTGATAGAAGTACACCACGCACACGCTGACAAATAAAGCAGAAATTATGTGGAATTATCCTATAAATGACTCACTTTTTCTCAAGATAAGCAAGCATGCCAAACTGGCAGGTGCCATTTTTATCATACTGGGGATTGTAGGTATTTTCTTTCCTGTATTTATGACCCTGGCAACGGTGGCTTTTGTTTCATGGCTGATGCTTTTTGCCGGTATTTCAGCAGGGTATTTTACCTGGATGACTGACCGCGATGACTGGCTGGGCTGGCTTAAAAGCATCATCCTTGTCGGAGTCGCGCTTTTTATGCTCTTTTATCCGATGAGCGGTGTGGGCACAGTTGGCTTACTGCTTTCTATCTATTTTTTCATGGATGCATTTGCCGGTTTTGGGCTGGCTTCAAAGATGCACCCCAATAAAGGCTGGTGGGTATGGGGTATAAATGCCCTGCTCTCTTTGATACTGGGTGTACTGTTTGTAGTGGATTGGCCTTTTAGTTCACTTTATCTGGTAGGTATCTTTGTCGGTATCAGCCTCTTTTTTGACGGTATTACCCTCTTCTTTACAGGACAGCTGTTTCGTAAAATAGACAAGGATCTCAAATGAAAAATAAAACCGTAAAAAAACATAAGCCAAAGAAGTTTCCTTTAACACGATTTTTCAAAGTAACTTTTATATACTTTGTACTGTTTATGGCACTGTTTGGGATGGTAGATTATTATGCGATGATGGCATATAATCTGGTTGTGGTATTTGGTTTTTCAATCCTCCTGGCGATACCCGCGGGATACTATCATGTAGTAGGTGGAAAACGCTCTCATGTTGATGATGTGGCCAATGAATTACTCTAAAATAAAAAGGATATGAAATGGTAGAATTTTTAAAAAAGGCAACTGACTGGATCTTGGAAAAAGAGCAGGATGCTGCCAATAATTGCAAAATAGATTTACATGATCTTGATAAACAGATAGCCTATGTAGAAGAAAAAAGAGATAAATTAAAAACAGATTATGAAGAAAATATCTCTGAAATGGAGCATATACTAAACAGACTGCATACTATCAAAGCACATGCTGTCAAATGTGATATCAAATAGATAGTGAAGCCAGAGTTTTCAAGCAAATTTAGAACAGAAGAAACCTAAATATCAAACTCATGCGACTTAAGTGGTACAAATTTTTTGTACCCTTTGGTTATAATTTTGGTACTAATTGAGTGTTCTCAACATTCACACTTGAGAACGACTCTACAGCCGTTTTACGGCGCAGCCTTAGTGAATAAGTGTGTTTTTTCAGAACACTAATTTATAAAAATACAAGGGAGATTTTTTGAAAACAGATCAAAAAGCTTTTGGCTTATGGAGTGCGGTATTTTTAGGTATCGGCTCTATGGTCGGGGCTGGTATCTTTGTACTGCTTGGAGAAGCTGG
>JANTGR010000030.1 GCA_024762875.1 Sulfurospirillum sp. | reverse complement strand
AATTTAAAAGAAGTCGATATTGCAAATGAATTATATAACTATCTAATGTCAAAGTGAGGCGTGTATGAAACAAATTTTTTTATTTTTTGGTATAAGATTATCTTTATTCTCAAAAAAGGTATCTAGATGAAAGGTATTATTTTAGCAGGCGGTTCAGGTACAAGACTCCATCCTATCACCAGAGGGATATCCAAACAATTACTCCCTATCTATGACAAACCCATGATTTATTATCCACTTTCTGTTTTGATGTTAGCTGGAATACGTGAGATACTCATCATCTCTACACCACATGATTTACCGCGTTTTAAAGAGTTGTTGGGTGACGGGAGTCAATTTGGCGTTACATTTAGTTTTGTAGAGCAAGCACACCCCAATGGCTTGGCAGAAGCATTTATTTTGGGTGAAAAGTTTATCGGTGATGATTCTGTTGCATTGATCCTGGGTGACAATATATTTTATGGACAGGGATTTACACCTATTTTAAAAAGATCTTCCAAGCTTGAAGAGGGTGCTGTCATCTTTGGTTATAAAGTAAAGGATCCTGAAAGATTTGGTGTGGTTGAATTTGAGGGTGGGCCTTATGATGATGAACACAAAGTCATCTCAATAGAAGAAAAACCAGAAAATCCAAAATCAATTTATGCGGTGACCGGGCTTTATTTTTATGATAACAGTGTCGTTGAAATCGCCAAGTCAATTAAACCTTCAGTGCGGGGTGAACTGGAGATTACAGATGTCAATAAAGCATATCTTGAGAAATCAAATCTAAAAGTCGAGTTATTGGGCAGAGGATTTGCCTGGCTGGATACAGGAACGCATGAGAGTTTGTTGGATGCAGGCCGTTATGTGCAAACCATTGAAGAGCGACAGGGGTATAAGATTGCCTGTCTGGAAGAGATCGCATATATTCAAAACTGGATTGATAAAGAACAACTTTTATCTATGGCAGAGGCATTGAAAAAAACGGGTTATGGACAATATTTATATGAAGTGGCAGGTGAAAAGTGAAAAGTATTTTAATAACAGGCGGTGCAGGATTTATAGGCAGTGGGTTTGTCCCCTATTTTGTAGATAAATATAGTGATTACCAAATCATTAATTTAGACAAATTAACCTATGCAGGAGATTTAAATAACTTATCTGAAGTCAAAAATGCGTCTCGATACACATTTATCGAAGGTGATATTTGTGATAAAACACTGGTAGATCAGATATTTAAAGATTATGATATCAGAGGGGTTATCCATTTTGCAGCTGAGAGTCATGTCGATAACTCCATCAAAAATCCAAATATATTTTTAGAAACCAATGTAATGGGTACCCATGTACTGCTTAAGTCGGCTTATGAACACTGGATGCAGTCGCCATTTGAGTATAAAAGTGACTATGCAGGATGTCGATTTCATCATATCAGCACAGATGAAGTCTATGGTACTTTAGGTGATGAAGGACTCTTTACAGAAGAGACACCCTATGCTCCAAACAGTCCATATAGTGCGTCAAAAGCCGGTAGTGATATGATTGTAAGGAGTTATTTTCATACTTTCGGGCTCAATGTCGTTGTAACCAATTGTTCAAACAATTATGGTCCAAAACAACATGATGAGAAATTGATACCAACGATTATCAGAAATGCACTACAAAAAAATCCGATTCCTATCTATGGTGATGGGAAAAATATACGTGACTGGTTATTTGTTACAGATCATTGCAAAGGTATTGACCTGGTATACCATACCGGTAATGCAGGTGAAACCTACAATATCGGTGGAAGAAATGAGAGAGATAATAACTATATTGTCACCACAATTTGTGAGATACTCGACACCGTACAACCAAGAGAAGATAAAAAAAGTTATAAAGAACAAATCAGCTATGTCAACGACCGACCCGGTCATGACAGGCGCTACGCCATCGATGCGACTAAAATAGAAAATGACCTGGGATGGAAAGCAGATGAAAACTTTGAGAGCGGTATCTTAAAAACAGTAGAATGGTACAGGGAGAAATACAATGAAAAATAGTGTTCATATCTCCGTTGTTGTCCCGGTTTACGGTTGTGCAAAATCTTTATCAGAATTGTGTCAAAGACTCAATACCACACTATCAGCCATCGATGAAAAGTTTGAGATTTTACTTGTCAATGATGAGAGAATCACACAAACAGATGCTTGGGATGAGATTGTCCGGCTGGCAGCTTTGGATCACAGAATCAAAGGAATCAACCTCTCAAGAAATTTCGGGCAACACAAAGCGATCACTGCAGGGATTGATTATGCTTATGGTGACTGGGTAGTGGTTATGGATTGTGATTTGCAGGATCAACCAGAAGAGATCAGCAAGCTTTATGCCAAAGCCCAGGAGGGATATGATGTCGTTTTTGGACGACGACATGAAAGACAGGATAGCACTTCTAAAAAATTAGGATCGATACTCTTTTACAAAATCTATGACTATCTAACAGAATCAGATACTGATAACACAGTAGCTAATTTTAGTATCATTTCCCAGGAAGTTGCCCAAAACTATAGAAAACTCAGAGAACAAAACAGATCATTTCCTTTCTTTGTCAGATGGATGGGTTTTAAATCCGCCAAGATAGACATTGAGCATGCAGCGCGAAAAGAAGGTGAAACAAGTTACAGCTTTATCAAACTGCTCAACTTAGCCTCGGACAATATTATCTCACAATCCAACAAACTCTTAAGAATGTCTATTCATTTGGGATTTACAATGTCAGGATTGGCATTTTTATATATATTATTTTTGGTCTACAAATATTTTTTCCTTAGTGTTGCTGCGGCTGGATGGACTACGGTGGTAGCTTCTATCTATCTAATAGGCGGTATGATATTTGCCAATCTCGGTATATTGGGCATCTATATAGGAAAAACCTTTAATGAAACAAAAGGCAGACCTATTTATATAGTATCAGAAACAACATGGGAAGAAAAAGAGGAGGAAAAATAGATGGGTTATTTTTATATATTTGGAACGATATTTTTTACAGTGTATGGGCAATTGATCTTGAAATGGCGTATTTCAGGCTATGGTGAATTACCCGATGGTGGCATGTTTGACAAGGTTTTCTTCTTATTGAAACTGATGTTAGATCCTCTTATATTCTCTGGATTTGCTTCTGCATTTGTTGCTTCACTCTTTTGGATGGCAGCAATGACAAAGTTTGATGTAAGCTATGCCTATCCTTTTATGAGTTTGGCATTTGTGTTTGTATTTGTACTCTCAGTGATCCTCTTTCATGAACCGGTCAATATATACAAAGTAGGTGGGTTGGCATTGATCATCCTAGGAATTATCATATCAAGTAGAGCATAAAAGGAGCACATAATGTTATTGGATTTTAATAGACCTGCGGTGACAGGAAAAGAGCAGAAAAACCTGGAAGAGGTTTTTAAATGTATCAAATTTTCAGGTGATGGTCCTTTTACAAAAAAATGCCATACATGGTTTAATGATAAATTTAAAAATTCTAAAACACTTTTAACCACATCGTGCACACATGCACTTGAAATGGCTGCCATACTTTTGGATATCAAAGAAGGTGATGAAGTGATTATGCCAAGCTATACATTCGTTTCAACATCCAATGCTTTTGTATTGCGCGGTGCCAAGATAATTTTTATCGATATCCGCCCTGATACGATGAATATGGATGAGACTAAAATAGAAGCGGCTATTACAGAAAAAACAAAAGCCATTGTACCTGTACATTATGCTGGTGTAGGTTGTGACATGAATGCTATCATGACAATAGCCGATAAATACAATCTATTTGTAGTCGAAGATGCAGCACAGGGGATGATGTCAACCTATGAAGGAAGAGCCCTTGGCACGATAGGACATATCGGCTGTTTCAGCTTTCATGAAACAAAAAATTATCAATGTGGTGAAGGCGGTCTGCTTATCTTAAATGATGATAAGTTTTTTGAAAGAGCTGAAATCATACGTGAAAAAGGTACAAACAGATCAAAATTTTTTAGAGGCCAGGTAGATAAATACAGCTGGGTTGATATGGGTTCGAGTTATCTTCCAAGTGAATTAAATGCTGCTTTTTTATATGGGCAGTTGGAGAGTGCAGATGAAATCAATCAAAATCGCCTGGCGACATGGAAAGGATATTATGAGGGATTAAAAGATCTTGAAGATGCCGGATATATAGAACTTCCGACGATCCCGGAAAATTGTCAGCATAATGCACATATGTTTTATCTAAAAGCAAAAGATCTTGAAGAGAGATCAGCTTTGATTAGATTTTTACGTGAAGATGAAATAGAGGCAGTATTTCATTATGTACCGCTTCATAGTGCACAGGCTGGAGAAGCATTTGGTGAATTTAGAGGGGAAGACAAATTTACTACATCCCAGAGCAGTCGTTTAGTGAGACTTCCATTTTGTTATAACTTGCTAGAGGAAGAGAGAAATAAAGTAGTGGATAGAATCAAACAGTTTTATCTTGGAAAATCAGATGCAAAGTAAGCAGTTTTTGAACGTCAAAACAGCTGCTTTGCTGGTTGTATTGATCTATATGATACCTTTTATGTTGACATTTTATCATCTTGGTTTTACTGATATACCGCCTATATTTAACTCCGATATGTATCTTTATCTCAATATGACACATCTTAGTGTCAATGATGCTGGCAATATTATCAGTCCATGGTATGGTGGAGAAATGAATCCTGCAGAGTTTGATTATGGTAGATTTAGTCTCTCATTTATGGTTTTTAAAGCGATATTTGCACTCTGTGGTCATTCTTGGACACTCTCTTTGATTATGTGGAATATAGTATGGATATTGGCAATTTATTTCAGTGCATATTATTTTTTTAAAATGATGCTCAAAGAGCAAAAAAATTTATATCCTATCATGATATTGGCGCTTATGTACCTTCTTTTAGTGAGAACCACGGATTTAAAAGAGGTGATAGCTTTATGGACACATATTCCTTCGATTACAGATTTTCCAGAATTAAATCTCTCTTACAGTAGACAGTTTTTTCCACAATCAGCCATACCTTTTCTCTTTTTATATCTCATTTTTCTTGTAAAATTATTTGACAACCAGAGTCTGAAAATATGGGGTATATTGTTAGTATTACAGTTTCTAGCGTTAAAAACATTTCCATTTTTACTGGCTCTCATATGGTTTTTGACATTGATTGCCATCATTATGATGCATTTTATAGATAGAAAAAAAGTAGTATGGAAAAATGCTATCATGATGGGATTGGCATTTATAGTTGTTGATGCAATAGCATGGATGAGTGCAGGTTCGGCAGGAAGTCCTGCTTTTAAAGTGGCTGCATTTGACTTTGATCTATCAAAACTCTCTGATATGATAGGTGTCTCAAAATATTTGTTGATACTTTTTTCACTAATCATCGCTTTTTTGAAACCCAAGCAGGGAATAAGTTTAAAAGTAGTCGTGCTTTCATTAGGTTTGGCAAGTTTGACATCTTCATCCTGTCATCTTTTTCTCTCATCCGCTTTTCAGATAGAAAATCATATCTATTATATGACTGATACTATTTTGACAATACAAATGTTTTATATAGCTGTTATTTTGTTCAAAGAGACTAGATTGACTGGTTTTAAAAGATATATAACCTGGGGATTGTTTCTCTTTATCACTCTTAGCGGCATAGCTGCTGGGTATTCCCATTATCTTAGATTTATTGATCAAAATAAAGATATCACTGTGATAGATCAATATTTTAAAGAACATCAAAAAGATCTGGGTGATGAAACAGATATCTTGGTCATGACACCCGCCTATATGCCAGCCAGACTCTCTCCCATCAGTTTGACACTAGAGCATCAATTTAATATCTTGTACCATCCAGATGCCCATTTCCTCTCATCAAAGCTGCAAGGAAAGCCCAATGTGCATAAAATAAGACAGGCAATTTATTATTATATGATTGGAAAAGATATGGCATGGGTGGAAGATGCGTGGAAAGAAAATGGGGATTTTAACCTGCAAGAAGCGTTGACCATACCAGGTCTTAGACTGTTTTTGATTGATCATAATCGAGAATGGTTTTTGAAAAAACAGCATGATGAGATGAAACAATATTTTGATCAGGTAGAAAAAAAAGCATCATCCATTCAGGCATTGTTAGGGCATTATAAAAAATTTATCGTTGTTGATTATAGTGAAAACCCTCTCTTTAAAGAGGATCGACTCAATAACTATCTCGAATATGTTCACAGTACAAAAAAGGGTCGATTTACATTTAAAGAATATAAGTTGAGAGATATTTCTCATCAAACAAAGGCAAATAATGAATAAAAAAATAAAAGTATTGGTTTCAGGTGCAGGCGGTGATGTCGGTCAAGGTGTCATAAAAGCCCTCAATCACTCTAATTTGGATTTGGAAATATATACCATATGTATATTTGAGGACAGCTCCTTTTTGCACCTAAATGAGCGTTCTTTTATCGCCCCTTATGCATCAAGTGAAGAGTATATAGGGTATTTGATCAATCTGATGAATCAGTTGGAAATTGATATATTTTTCCCAACTGTTGACTCAGAAATCTTGAAAATTTCACAACATAAGGCATTATTGGAAGCAGAAACAAATGCCCTGATTTTTGTTGACACTATTGATAAAGTTGAAATTTGTGATGATAAACTGCTGACATACAAATTTTTAAGTGAAAACGGGTTTGATACGCCAAAAACAATGATCCCCAAAACAAAAGAAGACATAGAAGCCTTTATCGCTGATGCAGGCACTCCCTTTATCGTTAAAAAAAGATGGGACAATGGGGCAAAACATTTGCACATCTTTGAAACTATAGAAGATAGTTTGCATTTTTTAGGAAATGAGGATTTTATTTTTCAACAATATTTAGATGCGGAAGAAGAAGAATACACAGCCGGTGTCTATATAGGAGAGGATAAAGAAATCAAAGGAGTTGTACTCTTTAATCGTGAATTAAAAGGTGGGTCTACCTATAAAGCGAGACGTATTTTGGATGAAAACCTGGAAACTTCATTGGCAAAGGTCGCACAAAAACTTGATATGAAATATGTCAATATTCAGGCCAGAAAAATTGACAATACCTTATATATCTTTGAATTCAACGGCAGGCTTTCTGGTAGTACAGCCATTGTTTCACAAGTGCTGAATGCACCTGAAATGGCAATCAGAGAGCTGATTTTAAAAGAAAAAGTAGAGAAGATAAAAGATAGAAGAGAATTTGTTGCAATGCGA
Source organism: Sulfurospirillum sp. (assembly GCA_024762875.1). Taxonomy (GTDB): domain Bacteria; phylum Campylobacterota; class Campylobacteria; order Campylobacterales; family QNZT01; genus JANTGR01. The sequence continues at coordinate 12,629 of JANTGR010000030.1, read as the reverse complement.
TATTATGAAGAAATCTATGCTGATATTGATCAGATTGAAGCGCTTAAAAAACGTAGTGAGGAGTTAATGAAATGATACAAAATGTATTTTTTGATTTTGCAGGAACGATTGCTGATCTTAAACCTTCTTCAGAAGAGATGCTCTGTCGCTATATAGAAAAAAATCATGGTTTTAAACTGGATGAAAAGAAAGCCAGGGAGGCTTTTGCCTGTTTGGACAAACATATGTTTTACAGTTCAGTGAAAGTAACTGATTTTGAGAGTAAAAGCAAGTTTTATCAGCATTATAATGACAGAGTCCTACAAAGTCTTGGACTCTTTGACAGCGTAGACAATAGCGAAAATCAGCTTTTTAACTATTTTGCATCATGTGAAAGACACTGGGTTTTAAAAAGTGATGTCAAAGAGACCTTTAGGAAACTGAAAGAAGAGGGATATAAAGTCGGTATCATCTCCAATTTTGACTCAAAACTGTTAGATATAGTCAAAAATCTGGGAATCAGTGATTGGGTTGATTTTTTACACATTTCACAAGATGAAGGATATGAAAAACCACAATTAGAATTTTACCAAGGCTTTTTTGAAAAATACAATATTGATGTCGCTGAGACGGTGTATTGTGGAGACAGTTATATTTTGGATTTTTTACCCGCAAAAGAGATAGGTATCGCCAGACCGCTCATCATTGATCCCTATGGAAATTATCATGATAGAAAAGAGTGTGTCACCACCATTTCAAGCGTATTAAATCATCTATAATGGCTGTTGCTGCTCATTACAGCAACAGTTTATTTTAATTTTTTACATACCTCACTTGGCCATTTATTGGGCAGTTGTTCACATATCTGTTTCACTACCAGCGGCATATCAGCATACGTAGCATGTTTTTCTCCTCCCTGATTCCAGATGAGAAACATAAAACCTATAATACTTTTTTTTGTTTTTGCATCAGAATCTTTATAGACTTTTATATTGGTAGCAACATTATCCATATCATCATGATAACCCGCAATAATTTGTGAAATGTTATGATCGCTAAAATGTTTTAAACTCTTCAAAAAAGATTGATACGGAATCTCTTCCAGCCCGGGTTCTTTAGGGTTGACAAACCAATTGAAAACGACTGCCTCTTTAGGCAGGTAATCCCATGAACCTATACTCCCGTTTTTAACTCCCATGTAGGGATTGCGGGCGTTAAAATTGGGATCAAACATATCACTCATCAAATAGACAGGTTTTGTATGATCAGCGTTAATTGCTTCTTTTATCATTTTCCGCGTAACAATACCGATATAATCTCCCCCGCTAAATCCGCCTGTTTTATTGTATTTTTTATATTCTTTATCCAAAAGTGTTTTGCATTTTGCATTATAAGCAGCTGTTCGCCACTCATCATCATTGAAAGCGATGCCATCAACCCCGCCAAATGTCTCCTTGATACGATTGTACTGATCTTTGATGATATCAATATAGAGTTTTGGATTGGCACAAAAATCAGCCATAGGTTCTTGTGAATGAATTCTTGCTACATTGACTTTAGGAAACCAGCTAACCTGTAATCTCTTCTCTTTTTTAATGTTATGACTCAGCAGTTCCAATCTCTCTTCACGAACACGGTAATCACTGTTTTCTTTGAAAACTGTTTTTCCATCTGCAGACTTCACTATCGCTAAAGTCTCTTTTCGTGTGGGCGTGAGATCTGAGACCAATGCTACTTCTTCAAGCTCCAATTTTGAAAATGTCAATCCTTTTTGATCCTGATACGGTAGATAGACTTTGATCTTTCCATTGAGATTTGGGTGATTGAGACTATTAAAATAAACATGGTACTGATGATTGATACTGTTGGGTTTAATATCTCTAAAAAATTGATTGATCCCAAATAAAATCTGTGCAGCACCAGCATCAAAACTATCCAAAACACTGACTTTTAACAATCTTTTTTGAAAGTTTTTGGTGCTGATCGTGAGCGTTAACCTGTACTCAGTATTGGGTTTAATGTCTTTGAAATAGAACATGCCATCCAAGATATTTGCAGATGTTAGACTTTGTTTATGATTTTGTATCACTGCTCTATCCCCTTTGACGACAAAGGTTGCATCCGCCCTGTTAGCTTCATCAAAATCAAATTTTTGATACTGATAAAAAGGGTTGTTAGGATCAGAATCTTTGCTAACAAATGTAGGAATACTGGGATTAAAATGCATGGGAATCATCTCTAAACCTGATGCTTTAGCAAAATCTGCAATTTCTCTGAATCGTTTTTTAATTTTTTGCATACCCTCACTTTGATGAGAGAGTCTTGAAAAAAGGTATTCTTCGCTCCATACCAAGCCATTAAACCCCAATTTTTTGGCATCCAGTATGATTTTTTTCAATTTTACACTATTCTCTTCTTCTGCAAAATTTCGGTCAAAATAGACAAATCTTTTTTGAAAAAGTTCCTCTTTTTTGACGACATCATCCCTTTGGTTGGGTGCACTGCAGGCACTGCTTAAAAAAAGAAAAGAAACTAAAAATAATGCGCCACTTTTTTTGCTAATCAACATAAAAACTCCTTATAGTTATGATACATCACAGACCTCTCATTTTTCATGCAGGGCATTCATAGAGATATCTTTTAAAGGCTTCAGTATATACTCAAATATCGTCTTTTTACCTGTCAGGATATTAATATTGGCCACCATTCCCGGTAGAATTGGTTTATCTTTTGAAAACTGGTGTTTTAAAGCCTGTACTTTGACTTGATAATAATTCCCACCCTCTTTATCCACAAAACTGTCTGGCGAAATAGAGAGTAATTTTCCCTCAAGCAGCCCAAATTTTGCATAATTATAAGCCGTGATAGCAATCGATACTTTTTGACCCACCAGTACTTGACCTCTGTCATTTGTCTTTATTTTGGCTTCAATGACGAGATTATCATCAATAGGCGTAATCTCAGCGATGCGGTCACCAGATTTGATGATACCACCAATCGTATGAAAATAGAGTTTCTTCACGATACCATTGACAGGTGATACAATCGTTTTTCTCTCTTCTCTATCAATATCTGCACGGGCATCTTCAGTTAGTTTTTTGATCTTGGTCTCTACTTCAGAGAGTTTTTTCAACCATTTTGACTTGGTTTCACTTTTAAAACTTTTAATCTTATTTTCACTCTCCGAAATCTTTTTATGCATAATAGGAATGCTGTTTTTAATATCGGTTATCTGGGTGATGAGCGATTGTTTTTTAGCCAGTTCAGTCAGATACTGTGTTTTGGAAGCGGCTCCTTTTTTCATCAGCTTTGCCAGGATTGAGAGATTTTCACTGGCGATTTTAAGTTCACTTTGCAGGTTGGCTTGTCGGTTGACTTTTTGTTTTTTTTCCAGTTTGGCTTGTGAGAGTTTATCTTTTAATCCACCAATCTCATCTTGATAATTTTGCATCTCTTCTTTAAAAATCTCTTTTTCACTCTCTGCCACATCAGGTGAGATCTCTTTTGAAAAGGCAATTTCTGCAAAATTAATCTGAGATTTCAGACGCTGACTCTGCGCCATCAAAGCATGCAGCGCAATCTCCTTTTGCTTTGAGTCTGCCTGGGAATTGGCATTTTTAAGACGATAGATAGGCATCCCTTTTTGTACCTTTTGTCCTTCCTGGACAAAGATATCTTCGACGATACCCCCTTCAAGATTCTGCAAAATTTTGCTTTGTGAAGAGGGGATCACTTTACCACTTCCCTTGACGACTTCATCTACTTCGGTAAAAATCGTCCACGTGATAAAAAGGGCAACAAACAGCATGATAGGCCATGCCACAATCTTATAGTTCCATCCTCTCTCTTCTATCATGATACACTCCCCTGAAGCATAGCCAACACCTTCTCTTTTGGACCATCTGCGACAACTTTTCCTTCATTGACCAAGATCACACGATCGACCAGTTCAAGTGCGGCAAAACGATGGGTAATCACAATCAATGTTTTATCCTGCAGTGTCTCATCAAGATGTTTTACCAGCTGTTTTTCAAGTCCAACATCCAAACCGGTAGTCGGCTCATCCAGTATCAAGATAGGTGCATCACTCATCATCGCCCGTGCCAATGCCACCAGGTGACGCTGTCCTACAGAGAGATTTTCCCCACGTTCACCTACTTGAAAATCATCTGCCGAACCTGCTTTTCGCACTAAATTGGATAGTCCGGTTTTAGCCAGAATCTCACCCATCTCTTTTTTGGAAACAGCACGCGAGAGTTCCAGATTTTCTTTTAGTGTACCAGAAAAGATATAAGGTTCCTGCGGCATCAAAGCGATGTTTTCACGCAGTTCCACCGGATGCATACTGTTGATGTCCTGATCATCCAGATAAATCCTGCCGCTTTGTGGATGCTCCAATCCTGTCAAAAGTTTCTGTATGGTAGATTTCCCCGCACCCGTTTGACCGATGATCCCTACCCTCTCACCTGCTTTGATGGAAAATGAAACCTCTTGTATAGATGGATACTTGGCACCAGGATAAGCAAAACTCACATCCTCAAATGCAACATCACCACGGGCTTTTCCGCTGCCAAGTTCAATATACTTTTGATTTTCACTTGGAAGATGCCAGTATTTATTGAGTGAGTGCAGCGCTTCTTTGACCTGTTTGTACTTTATCACGGTATTGGAGAGAGAGATCACCGGCACCATCGCACGGGCAGCCAATATCGTCACTGCGATCAAGCCGCCCACAGAGAGCTCTCCGGAATGAATCACAAATACACCCAGTACAACAGTAACCAAAGAGACTGCCTGCAAAATGCTATACGACACAAATGTACTGGCAGCACTTAAAAACTGTACTTTGCCCTGTATGTGATTATAAAATGCAATCAACTTCCGCCATTTTTCCAGCCGTTTTGAAAGTGCGTTAGAGAGTTTGATCGCATCCTGTCCCTGGAGCTGTTCTACTAAAAAAGCCTGTTTGGACTGGGCATCTTCAAAGTTCTGTTTATGCAGTTTTGCGATAGGAAACTGCATCACAAAATTGACAGCGAAGGACAACAGCGCCGCCACAACCGGTACCAAAGCCATCACCGGTGAGATAATATAGATCACCAAAACTGCTGTAAAAAAGAAAGGTGCATCCAGGAGTGTCACAATCTTGGTAGCAAAAAAGTCCTTGACTACAGAGAGTTCTCTAAAAAGGTTGGTTTTTGTTCCTACCAGATACTGATCATGTTGGCTTTGGATACTCAATACTTTTTTAAACAGCTCTTCTTCAAAATAATTAGAAAGTTTTTTGGTCACTTTTTCCATCACATGCACACGTGCACTCTTTAAAACTACATCAAAAAGCAGTATCATCCCCACTCCAGCGGCTAAAACAAAGAGTGTCTCAATCGCAAAATTTGGGATAACCCGGTTATAAACATTCATAGTAAATAAGGGAAGAGCCAGGCCAAATATATTGATAAAAAGTGTTAAAAACCCAATCTCTACATAGGAACGCCACTCTTTCTTGATCGGTGTATAAAACCACGATTTATCCTCTTTCTCCCCAATCTCCAGTACAGATGTTTTTTGCTCTTTTTTGGAAAGAAATACAAATCTATCATGATAGCCCATCTCTGAAACAGGTACCACTTCCTGTGGGCTTTCTTTACTCCTTTGAATTGTTGCTGTATGTTTGTCAAATGCAATCAGCATAACAGCCTCACCACCCGAAGCAGTCATAGCGATACATGGCAGCTGATGCCTTTGTATCTCCTCTAGTGGCATCTTTTTATGCACACTGACTAGCCCCAGTTCTTTGGAAATAAACTGAAGATCCTTGATAGAAAAATCTGTCAAAGATGAGGCAGAAAGCTTTTCTATCGTGGCTGTTGAGACATTGCCAAAATGGTATGCAAGCAGGGCTTCATAACTACTCAAAAGTGAATTTTGTGCCAATTGTCCTAAGGCTGCTGTCATCTGTTTTTTCTCTCTTCTATTTTTTTATACACTTTGACAAAGGCACTTTCCCAGTCGCCCTGTTTATCTTGTCTGATCAATTGTAAAGATGGATACCAGACTGTTTTATCTGCCTCAAGACCCCAACGCCAGTCAGCATTTTTCTGTAACACCACCCACGCCTCTTTTCCCAGTGCACCTGCCAGATGTGCCACTGAAGTATCTGACGTGATCACCAAATCAAGCTTGTTGATTGCCAAAGCAGTTTGTTTAAAATCTGTCAACTTTGACTCTAAATCCACCACTTTATCTTCAACACCCAGCTCTTTGATCGCTGTGACATCGCCTGCTACCTGCAAAGAATAGAGTACGATCTCTTCATCATCCATCATAGGCGTAAAATACGAGAGGGAAAAAACTTTGTCTGTATAACTCTCACCCGTGTTGCTGGCACCCCAGACGATACCGACATTGAGTTTATTTTGATCTGTATCTAGATCTATTTTCCCTTTTGGCATCGCGATATAGGGGATATCTTGCGGGAGGGTCTCTACAGTAGTCTTCAAAAGATAAGGCAGACTCATCAAAGCCAACTGATAGTCAATTTCTCCTGGATTTTTATCGCGTGTTATAACCTCGTCGATATACGCAATCTCTTTGAAAAGTGTTTTCAGCGCATCTCTTACCTGGAGTTTGATCATGAGTTTTGGATGTTTTGCTTTTAAAAGCTTTACAAAACGGACAAATTGCAAGATATCTCCATACCCCTGTTCTGTATAGAGTAACAGTGTCTTCTCGTCACAATCTGCATCGAGTCTAAAAAGCGGTATATGCCCTATCGCATTTTGTTCACTAATCAGTGTGCGCATCTCTTCTTTTTTAAAGCGCCATTCATACTCCATAAAGCCTTTTTCATATTTGCCGAGTAAGAGATAGGTCGTGGCAAGATCAAAATGGGCATTGATAAAATCATGGTCTATCATGATAGCCTCTTGCAGTGCTTTTTCTGCCTCTTCATAACGGTGCAGGTTTTTGTAAGTGATGCCTATATTGGCATGATTTGAAGCACTTTTACTATCTAGTTGCAGTGCTTTTTGATGGTGATGCAGTGCTTCATCATAGCGTTTTATTTTGTTATAGACATTGCCTAGATTGGCATGGGCACCAGAGAGTCTGTCATCTATCATGATAGCTTCATTGAGGATGCTTTCAGCTTCTTCATAGCGTTTTGCTTTATTGTAAGCTGCTCCTAGATTTGTGTAGGTAGGAAGATAGTTTTTATCCACAGCAAGTGCCATTTTAAATATCTCACAAGCAGCATCAAATCGCTTTTGTTTGTAGAGAATGACGCCGATATTGTTATAGGCTTTGACAAATTTTGTATCTCTTTTGAGCGCCTCTTTGTAAAAATACATAGCCTCGGTATCGTTTCCAACCTTTTCATATACGATACCCAAAAGATTGCATAGATTTGCATTGTCAGGGACAACATACAAAGCTTGTTTATAAATATCAATTGCTTTTTTATACTCTTTCATATCCTGGTAAAGGGTAGCGAGATTGATATATGAAGGTACATGATTTGGTGCGATAGAGATCGCTTTGTTTAAGTTGCTCAGTGCTAGCGAAAAACTGCCGCTTTGTTTATAGACAAGGGCAAGGTTGCAGAGGGCTTGGACGTTATTTTCATCTTGTATCAGGATTTCTACATAGAGTGCTTTGGCGAGTTTAATGTCGCCGTTTTGATGCGCTTTTATCGCTGATTTTAATGAAGTTTCTATTACTTGACTGGACATAACTCTCCCTTTTGGTACAATATAAGCAATTTTTGTACCAAAAGGTTAAAGTTTTAGAATTTATACCACATCAACTACCAGTTCAAGACCATTGTCAAACGTATATGTATGATTATCAACTACACTTTCATGCGTACTTTCACTTGCCTCATTTGCTGTCGTGTCTTTTGCCGTTACTTGCACATTGTCTAGTTGATCAGTCGTCAACTTCAATGTAACCTTATTGTTAGCATCACTCCAAGCAGTTAATATATCTTTATCAAATATCAATTGATTTGAACCTGTATCTGTCATAGATGAGATATCAATCGCCTCTATATTATTAAAGTTGCTCGCTGCACCAAAAGTAACATCACTAGCACTTAAATCAACACTACCTGTCATTTTTGCTGTATCCGTTCCAGCACCACCATCTTTTGTTGTAATGGCTGATAGATTTGAAAAATCAAGCGTAAATGTATCATCACCACCTGCAGCATTGATACTAGTAAACCCTGCTCCCTGTGCTTCACTTCCCAGCGTCACTGTATTAGCCGTATCTCCCATCACAAGCATTTCAAAATTTGAAACATTGGTAAAATCACTATCCGTTAAAGTCCCACCAGCGGTAAGCTCTAAAGTATCACTTCCATTTCCACCATCAATGGTATCATTACTTGTTAAAGAGTTACTGGCTATCTGGGCTATATCATCGCCATCTCCAAGTGCTACATTATCATCTCCACCACCTATGACAGCTGTTAGAGTACCAGATCCAGTAAGATGTACATTTGATAAGTCTGCATTCGCATCGTCTGTATTAACAGTAAGATTCCCACTACCTGTGACATTGATCGTACCAAGTTTACTATCATCAATACTCAATGTGCCACTTGAAATATCAAGACTATCGATATTAGCACCATAACCAGTAGGGAAATCTCCCAAGTTCGATCCACTATCACTCACTATGACGGTATCGGCTGCAGTAAAATCTACTCCAGCTTTTGCCTGAGAAGCTGAAACAGTTAATGTATTTCCACCCGCATCCACACTATCTACACCAGTGGTTGCCAAGTCTGAAAAATTTGCATTTTGTATATTAGTTGCACTATCACTCACAGTAACACTGTTTGATGCTTCAAATGATGTATTGTTAGCATTAAGTGTATCAACATTTGCAACAGTCAATGTTGTCACGGCATCACTGGCATCCAGTGTATCTAAATTGGCACTATAGCTTCCGATATTATTGACCAAGTCCGCTCCTGTACCACTGACAGTTACGGTATCTGCGGCAGTGAAGTCTACTCCCGCTGTTGCTTGGGCTATAGATACACTTAGCGCATTACCTCCAGCATCCACACGATCTACACCAGCGGTTGCCAAGTCTGAAAAATTTGCATTTTGTATATTGCTTACACTATCACTCACAATCACAGTGGAGTCAATAAAACTCAATCCAGCTAGCGCCTGTGCTACACTCACGGTAATACTATCACCACTGGATTCATCGATACTATCAACACCTATATTTTTTAAGTTTGCAAAATCTTCACCTGTGATATTTGCCTGCGTATCACTCACATGAATCGTACTATCCAAAAATGTTATTCCTGCCTTAGCCTGTGCTATATCAATATCCAATACATCACTATCATTTGAATCTATTTTATCTGCACCTGCTGTTTTTAATGCTGAAAAATCTGCTGCTTCAATGGTAGTTTTACCATCACTCACAGTCAATTCATTCCCATTTTTAGTAATATTCCCTGATAAGGCATTTGTTTGTGACACATTGAGTGTTGTGTTCCCATTTAAGGAGAGACGATCAGCTTTACTGAGATCAACCCCGCTTAAATCACCACTTACCTCTGTTACATTGACGACATCATTCGTCCCTTTGCTGATAGCTCCAACCTTTGTCTGATACTGTGTTGAAGTCATCGTTGCAGCAATACCCGTTGCAGTACCATCGTCAATGTTCAAGGTATTCACATCACCAAAGTTGTAAGTACTCAAGTCCATATCTGTCTGCACATTAAGTGTTTCTACATGGCTAAGTGTTGATACCGTGATATTTGAGCTCGTAAGCGTCAATGTATCCGCACCCGATCCCCCATCAATAGTACTCACACTATGGTCTAGCGTGATCGTATCATTGCCGTCTCCTGCATTTACACTATCAGCCCCTGCACCAGATAAGTTGATAGTATCATTGCCACTAGTGGTCGTGATGGTATCATCGTTGGCTGAGTCATTGACCGTCAAAGTACCACTTAGATTATTTGTAAGACTACTTAAATCAACTGTTCCTGAAGCATCTACTTCAACTGATCCTGCTCCATTTAGCGTGAAGCTTTTGCCTGAGAGCTGACTGCCCGAAAGCGTCAAAGTTCCACCTGATTGCACATTGACAACATCTATATCAGCAAATACACCTCCACTAAAATCTGTTGTTCCTGAAAACTCTGCTATTTCTGTACCAGAGACATTTAGGCTACTTAAGTCTGCGTTATTTGCTCCTGTTGACATCACAATCGTAGCAGCACCATCACCAATGATACTTTTACTACCCATGATAGTATCTGCCACAGTCAATGTTACCCCATTGGTAACTGTTGTAGCAACTGCATCATCCAATGTTCCTGTAAAGGTTTGTGACTGTGTGACAGTTATCTTACCTAATGCATCACCATTGATGCTCGTAAGATCTGCATCTCTTTCTCCTGCAGCATCGGAAATCGTCACTTCCAAGGTTCCCGTTCCTGTTTTGTTCACCGTTTGATTGGTTACTTTATCTGCTGCTGTTGTGACGGTCACACCATCTGATACAGTGGCTATCACACTATTTAGATCACCTGTAAAGGTCTGTATAGCTGTAAATTCTGCTGTTTGTGCTGCCGTACCTGTGATAGTACTCAAATCTGCAGCACTATCTGCCAGTGGTATCTCTATGTGCACATTTCCATCATTGTTACTATCATCTATCTGCAATCCAGTCAATTTTGCATAGCTTGCTGTTAAGGTTTTAGTATCATCAATAGATATATTTGCACCTGACGGGAAAATACCCGTAAATGTACTATCTTCACTCACAATGACGTTTGTCGTGGTGGTTGAGATATGACTTAAGTTCAGTGCGGAATCTCCATCTATCATGATATCTATAGCGCCCGCACCATCAATTGTAGTGATTAAAACAGCCTGATCATCTGTCATAATAACTTTAGAACCTGTTCCTACTGTCAATGTTTCGATGCTCGTAAAAGTAGTGGAGCGAAGATCAATATCTCCCACATTGTCCGAAACGACAACCGTATCTGTACCATTTCCACCATTTAGTGTAGATACTGCATGATTGATGGTTATCGTATCTGCACCATCACCAGCATTGATACTATCATTGCCTGCACTTGTCACATTGATAATATCATCTTTACTTGTTCCTGTAATCGTATCTGCTCCATCTGCGTCATTGATAGTCACTGTACTCGTACCTGTGATAGTAATACCACTAGCATCTATGATAGATCCACTATCTGCCATATTTATCACTACTGCACCATTGCCTGAAAAGGTTAAATGTGATAAATCAGCACCATTGGTATTATTGATATTGACTGTTGCGCTATTTGCTATCTCTACTGTTTTACCAGACAAAGCAGCTGCATCGATATCCAAGGTACCACTATCTTGTGTGATTTTATCCACTCCCCCTATATCACCTGCAAAAGCAAAGGCGTCAGAAACCGCCATAATCAATGTCACGCCAACAGAAGAGATATTAGCATAATTATTCGAACCAGAAACACCAACAAAATTGATGGTACCCCCACCTGTTAAACTAAGGGTTTTATCATGTAGCTGGCTATTGTTCATCTGTAATGTATTGGTAGTTTTGATTTCATCAATATTCACTAAGGTAATTGCACCCAAGTCTAAATCAGCACTAACATCAAGGGTATTTGTCCCACCAGTACTACCACCATCGATAGTGCTCATATCCGCATCTATCATGATAGTGTTATCACCTGTACCACCCGTGATATCCATACTCGTCGTCACACCTCTTGCATCAAGTGAAGCACTTTCTGCAAGTGTGACAGTTTCAACATTTGTTGTTTTAGCACCAAGTACCAGCGTTTCACTTATATTTGTGAAGTTGATTGTATCTGTTCCACTTCCTGCATCTAAACTACTTACCTCAGCATAAGCAGCTTGTGAACTGATATTTATCGTATCATCATTACCAGAGAGAATGAACTTCTCTATGTTTTGTAGCGTATCTGTATTGGCTCCATCATCCACACTATCATCACCACTATTTAAAGTAACGCTTAAAGCATTTTCACTGCTATAATCAGCCGTATCTTCTCCATCAATACCATCAAGAACCAAACCACTCACGCCACCTGTAAAAGTATCGAGATTGGCAGATCCGATAATCGTTTCAAAACCTGAAAAAGTATCATTTCCATCACCTGTAGCCGTGCCAACTGTAGCATTGATAGTGACATTTCCTGTTGCATCTGCAAAGGTAAGTATATCACCCGTACCTACGCCACCCTGGAGGTCATTGTTGCTATTGTTACCCTGTATGTTATCATTGGCATCAGATCCGATTACATTTTCGATATCGATCAAGGTGTCCGTTCCCGCACCACTAGCACTTCCTGCTCTTAGATCAACATTCACAGCCGTTGTACCACTGTAGTCCACCGTATCTGTGCCATCACCACCATCAAGTCTATTTGTTCCTGTGCCACCTTTTAAGATATCATTTCCGCCACCAGATTGAAAATGATTGTCTTGGTCATCACCAGTAAGCGTATCCGCGCCTGATGTTCCTATGATATTTTCGATATTTTTGATAGTGTCTGTACCATTATAGTTGAAGGTCACAGCATTTGCACCATCTAGTGTCACATCAACACTTGA
>JANTGR010000029.1 GCA_024762875.1 Sulfurospirillum sp. | reverse complement strand
ACTCTCTCATCCACCTGTTTGTGTTCATCAAATGTACCTGACTGTTTGAGTAATTCATCTACCAATGTTGTTTTACCATGATCAACGTGTGCGATAACGGCAATATTTCTAATCTCTTGCATTTTTTTCCTATTGTCTATGTAATTTTGTCGCGATTATAGCCTATTTTTTAAAATAATGCTAGTACTTGCGCTGTTTTGGCACACATATTGCTCAACTTTACTTATAAAATCCGAAAATAAAGGAGTTTCGATGAACGGGATGATATTGCAAACACCCACAGAAAATAAAGATATTAAACAATTTTCTAAAAAAGGGTTGGATACTGCATCAAAAGAAGATGGCAATCTATTTGAAAACTTGATAGAAAAATTGGTGTTGGAAGAAGGAGAAAGTAAAAATGCCAAATTTTTACTGGGAAAACTACTCAATCTCCAAAGTGATTTTACCAATAAAGGTAAAATAATCTCGGAATTTTCAAAAGGTGACATTTTAAAAGATACAAAAGGTGAAGAAATTTTGCTCGAAGATCTTTTTAAACTGGCACTCATGCTCAAAAATAATATCCCTGTAGAAAATATGGATAAGCTTTCCAAAAATTTGGCAGTCACACTCAAAGATAAAAATATCATGACTGAATTTAAAGATGCCAAAAATATTAAAGAACTGTTAAATGTTGCTAAAAAGCATGGTATCAAAGTCAAAAACTTTGAATTTTTTATGCAAGAAAATACCCTGAATCCAAAAGATCAAAAAATGGTACAAAAAATCACCAGCGAAGAGATTTTTAAGATGATTGAGCCAAAAACAATACAAAAAGAGCTCCCTTCTGTACAAAACCTGCTGAGCAAAATCATCAAACAGGAAATAGAAAAAAAGCCAACACAACAGCAACAAAAGACACCTACCCTGACTTCTTTACTCAAAAAAGAACAAAACACAGAAAAAGTAGCACAGCCAATAATTGAAAATAAAATAGCATCATCCAGTAATACCAAAGAAGTGTTAAAAACAGAGTCAAAAATAGAGTCAAAGATATCACAAAAAACAGAACCAAACATAGAAAACACACCCGTAGAAGGTGAAGTTTTGGACAGCATCAAACACAAAAAAGCAAAACACCAGACTCTGTCTGCGCTGCTAAAAACAGAAACAAGCAGTAAAGAAACCCCGGCACTCAAAGTACAACAACCTCTCAAAGATGAACCCGTTATAAAATCCCAAGACTCAGAAAGCAAAGAGATCCCTGTAGAAAAAAGTACACCTGCAAGTGACATCAAAACAGAGACAGGCACCAAAACAAAAGAACATCATGATGTCAAAAAAACATTGAATACCTTTGCTACTGAATTCAAGGAAAAAGTCGAAGCATACAAACCACCTCTGATGAAAATAAAAATGCAGCTGACTCCACAAAACCTTGGTGATGTTGATGTAACCATGATCAGCAGAGGAAATAACCTCCAGGTCAATATCAACTCAAATTCAAATGCTATGTCTCTTTTTGTCCAAAATCAGGCAGAATTTAAAAACTCACTGGTCAATATGGGCTTTAGTGATCTGCAAATGAACTTTGGTGATAACCGTGGTCAACAGCAACAGCAGGACCAGAAAAAAGATCAACATGCCAGTGACTATCATGATAGTCTGGAAAATGAAGAAACTGAGGGAATCGAAATGATCCTCCCTAACTATATATAAAGGAAAAAATCATGGCTGAATCAATTTCAAGTATCGCACAGGCAACTGCCACCGGAACAACAACCAATCCAAAGTCCATACTAGGCAAAGATGATTTTATGAAACTTCTGTTAACAGAGCTTCAATATCAGGATCCTACATCACCAATGGATTCAGAAAAAATCCTCAATCAAACATCACAGCTTGCTACTTTGGAAAGTCAGGAGAAGACAAATAAAGCCCTGGAACAACTCACCGCTAGTTTTACCAATAATAAAAACTTTTCAGCTGTTTCTTCTATCGGAAAGATGGCACGACTTGAAAATTCTGTCAATCTTCGTTTACAACAAGACGGTAAGCCCGCTCCTCTCAACTTCGATTTGAACTTTGATGAAAATATCAAAAGCGGTATTGCCAATATCTATGACGAAAAGGGTGCGTTGGTTAAAAGTATCACGATCAACAAAGACAGCGCCGGACAACACGCCTATAACTGGGATGGTAAAACCAATGCCGGTACCGATGCAACAGCTGGAAAATACTTCATCAAAGCACAATATCAAAATGAAGATGGTCTCACACTCGACGCAAAATCCAGTGCTTACAAGATAGAGTCTGTTAAGTTTGAGGATGATAAGACATTTGTCAAACTCAACGGAAATTATATCTCCTTTGATCAAGTATCAGAGATTTACGAAGGCGCATAATGAATATATCATTTTACAACGGTGTATCGGGTATGAAGTCCCAGCAATATGGCATCGATCTGCTTTCAGACAATATCGCCAATGTCAATACACCAGGATACAAATCAAGTTCTATGGAATTTTCAACTATTTTTGCACAGCAGTTAAGTGGTTCTTTATTTGATCCCCTGACAAGCGACATCGGTCTTGGTGCAGTATCAAAAGGTGCACGGCTTGATTTCTCATCCGGATCTATTGTTGATAGTGACAACAAATATGATATGGTGATAGAAGGCAGCGGATGGTTTGGTATACAAGATGCCAAAAACGATATAAACTACACCCGGGCCGGACAGTTTAACAGAGATGCGGACGGATTTTTGGTAGATGGATCAGGAAATCATGTCCTGGGTACCTCAGCTAATAATATAATCGGAACCAAAATCATTGAAAACCCGGCAAAAACAATTGAATTGGGCAGTGTCAGTGAGCAACAACCGATACAGATACCAGATACTTTGACTATTCCTTCTGTCGCAACAAGTTTTATCAATTTTAAAGGTCCTCTGGATCCAAAAAAGATAGAAAAGGTTGATTCAAATGGTGAAACAGTTGAAGTTCCCAATATAGAAGTCTATCGTGCAGATGTCTTTGACAGCCAGGGTAATATCAACAAACTCAACGTCACTTTTACCAAACATGTTCCACAAGATGTATCTAGCACAACCTGGGATGCAGAAGCTGTTTTAAATGATGAAAATGGAAATATTCTCAGTACTGAAAACGGGCAATTGACTTTCAATGGCAGAGGCGCTTTAACGAGTAGCACCCTTAACAGTATCATTGATAACAATGGTAACCCTCTGGCTCTTGGATTTGGTACATTTTTTGATCCCAATATTCCAAATTCCGGTTATGACGGATTGGTTTCATTGGCAGGGCTCGACAGCAGCAGAGATATCGAAAAAGATGGTAACCCATCCGGAACACTGCAGGATTATGGGATAGATAATTTAGGCAATATCCAAGCCACCTTTTCTAATGGTAAAACAGTTCCTATTTCTAAAGTAGCAATCTTTCATTTTAGAAATGAAGAAGGATTGGAGAAACTCAGCGGCACGACTTTCAAAGAAAGCACCAACAGTGGATCAGCAAAATTTTTTCAAGATGAAAATGGCAAAACACTTTCTGTCTCAAATATCAAAAACAGAAAAATAGAAATGTCCAATCTCAATATCTCAACAGCACTCACAGATTTACTTGTGATGCAAAAAGCATTTGATGCCTCTTCAAAAAGTATCACTACCAGTGATCAAATGGTACAAAATGCAATTAATATGAAAAAATAAATAAAGATAGTTTAATTCCCCAAATTTTGGGAACAGTACTTGCTTCAATATTGGCAAGCGTAAAAATATGACACAAAGGATGAAATCATGATGAGATCATTATGGTCTGGAGTTTCCGGACTACAAGCACACCAAATTGCAATGGATGTTGAAGGTAACAATATCGCCAACGTCAACACAACAGGATTTAAGTATTCACGTGCAAACTTTTCAGATATGTTAAGCCAAACTACAAAGATAGCCACAGCCCCACAAGGAAACTCAGGTGGTAAAAATCCACAACAGGTAGGACTTGGAACACAAATCAATTCGATCACAAAGATTTTTTCACAAGGTTCCGTACAAACGACCAATAAAAACACTGACCTTGCTATCCAGGGAAATGGTTTTTTTGTGGTGAGTAATGATGGAGGAAAAACCTATAAATACTCCAGAAATGGTGACTTTGTCTTTGATGCAAAAGGCAATTTTACCAACAATCAGGGGCTTATTGCACAAGGCTGGACTAGAGATAGAAAAACAGGTGAGATTGACAATACCGCACCGATACAGGATATCGTTATCCCACCTGGACTCACAACACCTGCGCGTCCTTCATCAGTCATCAACTTAAAAGCAAATCTCAACACAGGGGATCATATCAACAATATGTCACCCATCAGAGAATTGGATACCATAGAAGGTCTAGCGGGTGCAGGCCCAAGAGATCCGGAACATGAAGATGACTTTAATGTACTTTTTAACGCAGAAGGTGACTCTTTTAATATCAAAAAAGGACAGGGAGTAGAGATATCATTTGATGGTGGAGCTACAAAAAAACAGTTTGTTTATGAACCTGTTTCTACTTCTAAAGATATTACAGATGCTGATAATGACGGAATTTATAAATTTAGGACAACTGAAGATTTAAGAGCCTCTTTAGAACACTATTTACAACAAACTTCTACAACAGCTGAAATCTCTGTCAATGAACAGGGAAAATATGAAATATCCAATGCATCTACTGCAGCAGGTGCTGCTGATCTTAATATCCAGGTTGGCGGCATTTCCAATCAGAGCGTAGATGATAATGAAAAGCTGACAACAGCAATGAAATCTTTTTCCGGTCAGCTCTCAGCGGGAAGTAACGGTATTAAAATCACCCAGTCGATCAATGCAGCAACCCATGCTGCCAGTATCGATGTTTTTGATTCACTTGGTACCAAACATACAGTCAGAACAGAATACAGAAAAGAAGGGTATATTTTTGACAGCAATGGTGTAAAAACAGGATCACAATGGCATATGACGATTACTGTACCAGAACCGGGTGTTATCGGTGGACAGATCAGAGAAAATATGGTAGAAGGCTCAATCGTTTTTAATTCTGATGGTTCACTTGGATCATATACGCCAGCAAGTATCACCTATACAGCCAACAATGGTTCAGCACCCAACCAAACTATCCAGTTAAACCTCGGAACTGCCAACCGCTTTGACGGTGTCACCTCTTTTGATAATGACTCCAATACTTCAGGAATCAGCCAGGATGGTTTTACCGGCGGTGATTTGGATGGTATCCGTATCGATTCATCAGGAACACTGGTTGGTTCATTTACCAATGGTAGAAGTTTTGGCCTAGGACAAGTTGCCATGGCAAAGTTTACCAACGATATCGGTTTAGAAAGTGATGGAGGAGATGTCTATATCCAAACAGCCAACTCAGGAGACCCTGTGATCGGTCAGGCAGCAGTTGGTGGCCGTGGTTTTATCCAGGCATCCGCCCTTGAAATGTCAAACGTTGACCTCAGCCGGTCGTTGACTCAGCTTATCGTAGTACAACGTGGTTTTCAAGCAAACTCAAAAACGATTACAACATCTGATCAGATGTTAAACACACTTTTACAACTCAAACAATAACAGTCTCAAACATATCATGACAGCACTATCATGATATGTTCATATCTTCACACTTAGCGTACCACTAGGATTTTTTTGCTAAGATGATGGAAATATTTTGGAGTTTTTTATGAAAGTTACCCTTCACCACCACACCCCACTGGTTGTCTGTGCCACGGCTATCCGTACTTGCTGGCAAAGCTTTGATAAAAGTGATCATGGTGGTGAAAAAGATAAAGAACTCATCGACCGTGTGGGAAATAAATTTAAACACGCTTCCACTCTTGAACATCTTGTTTATACTTTCTATCTTGAAGGAATTTCGCGGGCGCTTTTACAAGAACTTGCCCGTCACCGTATGGCTTCACTTTCGGTTAAATCCACACGCTACACGCTCAAAGAGTTAAAAAGTGAAGAAGCATTTACACTAGATGACAAAGAAAGAGCAGCAAAATATCTTGTCTATACTGGTGTAGAGATGGTAGATGAGATGAGTATCAAAGCCTTGGAAAACTTGCGTTTAGTCTTGCAGGCGGGCATCGCCAACGATAAAGCAAAATTCTGCCTGCCTGAAAGCTACAAAACAGAACTCACATGGACAGTCAACGCACGAAGTCTGCAAAACTTCATAGGACTCAGAAGCGACAAATCAGCCCTCTGGGAAATCAGAGACTTGGCAAATATGATTTACAACACTATCCCCCAAGATCATCGTTATCTCTTTGATGACTATATCAAAAAGTATGATTGAGTGTTTTGAAAAAACACACTTGTGAACAACTCTACAGCCGTTTTACGGCGCAGCCTTAGTGAATAAGTGTGTTTATTCAGAACACTCGATTAAAAAAGCTTAAACTAAGGCTCTTGTGTCGTAAATCCCATACTGATCCAATCCTGTAATCCACCTCGATACCAAAGCAGTTTTTTCTTTGGATAGCCTAATTTCACCAGTGCTTTGATCGCTTTGGCAGACTGTGTACACCAGGCACCGTTACAATAGACTATCGCCTCTTTGGCATGCGAAAAATCATACGTACCGTTTTTCTTTTTTGTGATATTTAAAATCTTTAAATTTTTCTCAAACTCCTCAGGAAAGTCTGCATCAAATACCAGATCATTTTTGGCGATATTGACAGAGTGTGGTATCGTAAGTTTCTTATAAAAGTCCGCTCTTCTCGCATCGATAAGGATATAATTTTCAGGCTCAAAATCCAGCAGTTGTAACATTTTCAATACTTCCAACTCGCCGACTGTTTTGATATCTTTGTCTATCATGATAGGCTGTACCACCCCCAATGAAACCACAAAACTTTTTATACACTCTTTTGGTACATCTTTTCCTGCCAAATCCCCGCCAAAGACATGTTCGGGAGTAATCCCCACTTTGAGACAATTTGGATGTTTTAACCGTTTGATAAAAATCTCTTTTTCTTGATACGTTGTCGTAACACCGGAATACTGGAGTATCTTGTCATCGCTGTTTAGCGCTGAAGCAGCAAGTAGTGCCCCTATCATGATAACTGTTTTCATAACTATTCCCCTTTTCCAAATATTGTAGGAACAGTATAGCATAATTATAAGAAATAATTATAAAAAATTCTGGATAAGTTTGAGTGTTTCAAGTGGTTTTTCCTCTTGAGGCATATGTCCGCAATCATAAATAAACCTGAGCGTGGAATTTTTGATATCTCTGTGCAGTCTATAGGCTTTATCTCTACGGATAATGATATCATCATACCCCCAGATGATCAAAGTAGGGATATCGATCTCTGTATAACGCTTGCTCACCTCATCGATATCATCCGGTATGAGAAAATCACTTGCTTTGGCAAAAGCATATTTTCCGTTTTTACTTTGAAGATTTTTGGTCAGTATATCAACACCTTCCTGTGGAATTTTGTCATTGTCATAAAAAGCATATTTGTATCCTTCCTGGATCTCAAAATGTGCCGGCATGATATAAAACCCCAATTTCCCCAGTATAGGAAACTGCAGCCATCGAAGCAGTTTTGGGAGATTTTGTTTATATGCTGCAGCATCGATAAGTACCATCTTCTTTATCGCAACTTCTTTACTCAAAGCCAAAGCCAGTACCACGCCCCCACCCAGAGAATGTCCTATCATGATAGGATTTTTGATGTGATGATCATCCAAAAATGCTTTGACCAACAGCATTTGATCATAGACAGAGTATTTATCATCCAGTGGCTTGGGAGAGTTGCCAAATCCCTTCAGATCAATAGCATAGACTTTATACTTTTTTGATAGTGGTTTCATCCAGTGTGAAAAGGTATGTGAACTGGATGAAAACCCATGCAGCAAAACAAGCGGCTCACCCTCTCCCTCGATAACAGCATGCAGTTTAAGATGATTTTCCTGTGGATTTTCCAGTCTGTTTTGTAAAGTATTGGGTACTTTCATACTACATCCTCCAAATAGTATCATGATAATAACACTAAGATAACGCACTTAAAACCTTTTGCACCACTTCATAAATTTTCTTCACAGATGCAATTTCCACTTTTTCATGTTTGGAGTGCGGTGATCGGATATTGGGTCCGATGGAAGTGATTTTGAGTTTGGGATAGTGCTCGGATATGATAGCACACTCCAATCCTGCATGAATCGCTTTAAATTCACTTTTGCCAAAAACTTCTATCATGGCATCATTGACAAGATGTGAAAAATCATTGATATCGGGTTTCCATGCAGGATATTTTCCATGCGCTGTAACACTAAATCCATACTTTTCAAAGTGTGCAGTAGCAGCATTTTTCACACGTTCGAGTCCCTCTGCATCCATCGCTCTGGCAGAAGCCTCGATAGTCACTCTGCCTTCTTCCATCATAATAAGCGCTAAATTGATACTCGTATCAGGCACATCCAAAGTATCATTGAAAGTCAAAACACCATTTTTAAAACCATTCAACACGCTTATCAGCTCATTGCCGTCTATAACGTCAAAATCACCTTCTATTTTTTTGACTTTGATACATTCAGTTGATTGTAACGCTTCTTTACAAGCCACAACCGCTTTGACATTGACAGGGATAGAGTTGATACGTTCTCCGCCTTCAAGTGAGGCTATCTTGAGAGGTTTATCTTTTAAAAATGCTGCGAACAGTTTGATAGCATTGGGAATCTCTTTATGAATCTCAACCCCGGAGTGTCCCCCGGGCAAATCACTGACAGACACTTCATAAAACTCCATGTCATGACAGGACTGCATCTCATACGTTTTGATCGCCTTGATATCCACACCACCTGCACAACCGATATAGACTTCAGCTTCATCTTCACTGTCAAGATTAAGCATATATGCCGACTCCAGCTCAAACGCCAGTGCATCTGCACCGATCAGCCCGACTTCTTCATCAGCGGTAAAGATGAATTCACACACCTTCTCTTCATCCATCAATGCCATCATCATCGCAATCGCCATACCATTATCCGCACCCAAAGAACTCTCTTTTGCATACATCCAACCATCTTTTATAGTGGTTTCAAGACGGGGTGCACGTCCGACACAGACCATGTCATAATGGGCTTGCAATGCTATTTTGGCACCCGGTTTTTTTATCAAAATATTATCTGCTTTATCGACTTGCACACTATAGCCGCGAGAAGATCCAAAATCGACTAAAAATGTTTTGAGTTTGTCCGCTTCATGTGAGCAGTGGGGAATTTGTGTGATTTGTTGAAAATACTCCATAATTGTTGACATGCTTATCCTTTATGGAGTATTTTACTCTTTAAAACTTGTAATTTACACCGATAGCGATGTATGGCAAAAATTCATATTTATTCAGTTCTTCCTGCAAGCTGGCTTTTTCAACCTCCAGGTTCGTATCGATTTCACGGATGAGAGTTGCTCTGGCCTGATCTGCAATCGCATCTGCTACCGGGTCACCTGTATGGACAACTTCTTTATAATCCACTGTATAATCCACCTTTGCAGAACCCTGATAAATCAGCCCCAAATCAAATGTAAAACCCCAGCCGCTTTTTTTAGTCCAGGAGGTATCCCAGCCAATCCCTATATAAGGTGCAACCGGATCAAACTCACCGCTGGTATCTACTTTGGCGATATCATCTGTCGAATACGTTGTACCATTGAAAGTAAAAGATGTAGATGTTGTCGGCTTCACTGTTCCGACAAGATTACTGTTATTGACAATCACACCGGCACTGGTCTTAAAAGAACTTTTATAAGGGTGCCAATCCGCTGTTGCCAAAAAATCTTTTGTTTCCACATCAAAATTGTATTTGACATTGCCATCAATGATCTCAATATCATTATAAGTAAATTTGTCAAATCCTACCTGTACACCCAAACTCTCTGAAAACTTTCCTTTTAATGTTGCTCCAAGACCAAATATACCTGCCTGACCACCTATGGATGTTCCCTGATATCCACTTTCGGCCAATGCTTCTGTCCCACACAACATACCTGCTACTACAATACCTGCCAATACTTTTATCTTCATACTATTTACCTTTATCACCTATAGTTTCCACTATATCGACAATATGAAAAAAAAGTTTACTTTATTTTGACTCTTTGTGCATGTGTGAGTGCCACAGCGATAGCATCGGTGATATCCAACGGCTTGATCTCTTTTTTGATGCCCAAGATGCGTTTCACCATAAATGCCACCTGTTCTTTGGCTGCTTTTCCATTACCTGTAACAGCTTTTTTAACCTGCAGGGGAGTATATTCGCTGAAGTTTCCCAATTCCTGTAATACCTTTAAACTCAAAGCTCCCCTAAACTGCGCCAGTTTTAGCACAGTTTTGGGGTTGTATGCATAAAACATATCTTCGATAGCCACCTCATCTATATGATGATTTTTAAGAATAGTATCAAATCCTTCAACTAATTCTATGATTTGATGTTGTAGAACTTTTTCCTTAATCTTTATCAAGCCTGCTTCAACTAATTGTACTTTTTGTTTTTCTTTCTTAATGATTGCATATCCGCAATTTATGGTACCTGGATCTATTCCTAGTATAATCATTCTTATCCTAAATTATTAACTTGTTCACGTAACTTTCACACTGTGAATAATTATACTATAATATTATCATGATAAGAAAATACTAAAGTTACTCCTCTTACACCCGATATAAAAATAAACGACAAGGATAATAACTATGCTACCAGGATTTTTAACCACAACACACACCACAAAAAAAGGTAAAAAAGAGAAAACACTCAGATGGTGGGTCACCGCTTTAATGGCTCTTGCTTTGGCTATCGGTACCTGGAATCCACTTGGACACCACTTTGTACACTATGTAACCAACGCTGATATCTTGTCTGGTTTTACGCCTTTTGGTATCATTTTGATGCTTGGTGCCTGGTTTTTGGCTATTAAATCTATATTTCAAAGTCTTAAAATAGTCGGTACATTTTTTGTTGTAATAGGTATTGCTGCTTTTATCTGGGGACTGAATCAATATAGTTTGATAGACTTTAACAACCTCAAGCAAATGGGCTGGGCTGGGACACTAGCAGTCGCTTTTCTCATCTGGGCAGGATTGAATGCTTCTGTTTTATGGAAAACACTTACTGGTGTTTATACCACAGACGGAACTGATGAACACTAAGAAAGTATGAGGATGAGTAGAAGGGAAAAAGCACTTTTAGCTATCTTGGTACCCATACTCATCGTCACACTTTTAAAATATATCCACCCTCTCTCTTACGATGTCCTCACAGGATATATGTTAGCTGTAGCTCTGGTTTTCAAATCTTCTATCCTATCCATATGGTTAGCTTCAAAACTGAAAATAATTGCATTTTTAAAAGGGCTTACACTCATCCAGGGCATCACTCTCACCATAAAAAGATGGCTGATAGACAATGTCCTCACAAAATGGTTGAAAAAAAATATCTTTTCACATCTGACACAGGCACTGGGAGAGGTAAAAGAGTACTACTCCGTCATCTCCTGGAAAGTCAAACTGAAAAATATACTCATCTTTATTTTACCACTCACCCTCGCCACTTGGATAATGTACGCAACAGATATACTCTCTCACTTTGCACTGTATGCTGAATTAAAAGTGCTTATCAGTAGTTTTTTCAAAGCGATTTGGATACTGGTGGCAAAGTTTTTTAGCTTTTTCTCCGTATTTGCTACATGGATAGCTGGATCTTGGCTCGCTCCCATCTTGGAAGTGTTTGCCCTCTCTTATCTTTTAACCCTTCTTGAGAGAGTTTTGGGAGAAGGAAATCCTCTCTCTATATTTTTTACATTTGTAGGTGATATACTAAACAATCTCCTCATACAACTAGGTCTATTAAACGATAAACATATTGATCCTATACTAGAAAAAACCGTTGTACAAAGTAGTAAACGCATGGGAAAAAAGATATCTTCTATCATCAAAAATAAAAAAATAGCTGATGAGTTTCTCTACTTTGACAACTTTCAAAATATCATTCTTCAAGGGCATATCGATGCCTATCATCACTTTAAAGATATGGATAAAATAACAGATAAAAAAGAACTATACAGTATCATCAACAATAGAACAAATGACAACATCGATATCGTCGCTTATATCTCACGCGATAAACAAGGCAATCTTTTAGAAGAAAACATCCCTAACTCTTACTATCATGATATCTTTTTTCTAAAAGGTATCGCTAGCAACCCCGTCTATGGTGTCAAAGAACATTTAGAGGAGCAGATAGACCACACAGATTTTTGGATACTCAATACTTCTAAACATCCTGTAAAGCTACGAAGCAACAATGACAACTATCATGATAGATATATAGAGGGTCATAGCATCTCTTTGGTGAAAACAGTGAGTCAAGTGGATTATGCCAATGCTGATCATATCTACTGTGAATATTTAGGGGTTTGTGTTGCTCCTACTTTGGTATCATGATAGTAAATGTGCAGCTAGTTGCTACTTTTCATCAAAAGAAATAGTCGTTTTAACTAGCTTGTTTTAATAAAAAATTACCAACAATCGGTATGTTTAAATCTTTATGCTCTTTTTTAAATTTTAAAACTTCTATCGCCACGATATTATCATTTTTACCATAGTCAACAATTACCCCATTTTCAATCTCTTGACTTTCATAAGGTTTTTCATCTGAAATGATAAAATAGATGCTATCTGTAACATCATCATACTTAATAATCATTTGCACCCTTTCTTTCTCATATTTCTATCAAAATAGACTGTTATAACTCTCTTATCAATGGGATTATAAACAACTTTTAAACAACGATTATTTGCGATATCAATCTGTTTAAAATAGTGTTCTTCCATATTTGAGATAGATACCTTCAAAGAGTACTTTTTCAAAGTATCAAAAACCCACACTTTAGCTATCTCTCTTTCAGCCATAACATCAAGAGCATGTCGTGAAAATAGTATCTCTATAACGCAATCCTTTTAGAAAATTGATTTATTATATCACAAAACATAAAGAAAAGTGCAGAGTTTTACATAATGCAAATTGACTTTGCATTATGCAGGTTATGATATTATAATCAGGGCTGCACTTTTAACTTTCTTAAAATCTTACTAACTCCAACCCCCGTCATATTTAAAAACTTAGCAAGCTCTTTCTGCATAAGTCCATCATGATAAGCTTTCAATATAACCTTATTCCTATCGATTGTTAACATCTCATTCTCCAATTTTAAAACAATATGTGATAAACTATTCACATGTGAACATAAAATGTGAATAAATGAGAGTAAAAAAAGGATCAAAGTGCTTTATGATGAGGTTTTATCGCTATTAAAAGAAGAAATTTCAGAGAGTGAATATCAGCGTTATATCGCAAAGTTAAAATATGACGAAAAAAACTCAAAGTCCGATATTGCCGTGTTTTTAGCCCCAAATCCACTGATTTCACGCTGGGTTATCACAAAATATGCACAAAAAATCGCCCATCTTTTTGAGATCAAAACCGGGAAAAAACCACGCATAAAAATCATAACTAAAAGTTATTCACATACAAAAGAAATAGCACATGAAAAGCCGGAAAAAGGTGAAAAAAGCGCACATTCAAGTGTCTTGAATCCTTCTTATACCTTTGACAGTTTTGTTGTAGGTTCATCCAACCAGGTGGCTTATTCTGTAGCAAAATCAGTCAGCGAAAAACCGGGAAAACTCTATAATCCTCTCTTTATTTATGGATTTTCAGGCCTGGGAAAAACACACCTACTCCATGCAATAGGCAATGATGCTATCGACAAAGGGGCAGTAGTTATCTACGCTACCAGTGAAGAATTTATGAATGATTTTACCTACAATCTTAGAAACCATACACCTGACAGATTCAGACAAAAATATAGAGAATGTGATTTTTTACTGATTGATGATATACAATTTTTTTCAGGTAAAGAAGAGACGCAAAAAGAATTTTTTCACACTTTTAATGAGCTGCATGCACAAAACAAACAAATCATCCTCACGTCGGATAAACCTCCAAAAAAGATTGCCGGTTTTGAAGAGAGACTGCGAAGCCGGTTTGAATGGGGAATGCTGATCGATATCCAGCCCCCGGAACTCGAAACCAAACTTTCAATCATCAAAAAGAAGTGTGAATTGGACGGAATCCAATTAAATGACGATATAGTACAGTATATCGCTACCAATATGGGTGACAATATACGTGAAATTGAGTCAGCCATTATCACACTCAATGGTTACGCCTCCATGATGAGCCAGGCTATCACACTTGATTTTGCAAAAGATGTCATGAAAGAGCAAATCAAAGAGAAAAAGAAAAACATTGGTCTTGAAGAAATAATCAAAGTTATTTCAAAAGAACTCAATGTCAAGCCCAGTGATATCAAGTCTAAAAAAAGAAGTCAAAATATAGTTGAAGCCCGTCGTATAGGGATTTATCTTGCCCGTACACTCACACCAAACTCGATGCCGGCATTGGCACAGTATTTTGGGATGAAGGATCATACTGCTGTTTCACACAATATGAAAAAGATAAACCAGATGATAGATGAAAATGAAAATTTTCGTCTCAAAGTAGAAGAACTGAAAAACAGCGTAACAGCAAAAAATGAATAGAAGAAGTTGAAAATATGTGAATAAATGTGAAAACTTAATCATTAGTTATATAAGCTAAAATATACTATTATTTGGGCATTTAGTTTAGGTTTTCACATTTTCAACACAAACTACTACTATTTCTAAAAATTATTATATATAAAAGGGAAATTATATGAATATCGCCATCAATAAAAATGTCTTAGAACATATCCTTGTTAATGCACAAAGCTTTTTAGATAAAAAAGATTCATCACAAATAACATCTCATGTATTGTTAGATGCACAAGATGGCAATCTTATCGTTAAAGCAACAGACTTTGAGATAGGTCTCTCTATGGAAACTAAAAACATTCAGATAGCTTTACCAGGTATAGCAACTGCTAATGGTAAAAAACTGTTAGACATTGTTAAAATTCTCAAAGATGAAGAAGTACTTTTAAAAACTGAAAATGACTTTCTCTTTATCAAACAAAATAAATCAAAATTTAAACTACCAATGTTTAATGCAGATGAGTATCCGGATTTTCCTAGTCTGGATAATAAATCAAAATTTGAAATCAATCCTATAGAATTTTTACATGCGATTAAAAAAATATCTCCTGCTATCGACTCTAACAATCCAAAATATGAACTCAATGGTGCTCTAATCGATATCAAGCAGGATAAAATCAATTTTGTAGCAACAGATACCAGAAGACTTGCAGTTGCTACAAGTATCAACAATGCAGAAAAAGAAATCGCACTAATCATTCCTAAAAAAGCCATATCTGAAATGCAAAAACTTTTCTTTGATGAGATGAATATCTACTATGATGAAAATACCATGCTTGTAAAATCAGAGAACTTTACCTTTTTTACCAAGCTGATTAACGGTAAATTTCCTGATTATCAAAGAATCATTCCAAATGAAAAAAAATACGAATTGACTTTAAACCGTGACAAGATGATTGATCACTTAAAACAGGTTTCTACCATCTCTCATGAAATGAAGCTGACCTTTAGAAATGATGCCATTGTATTTGAAAGTTTAAATGAAGAAAATATTGAAGCACGTACACAACTTGACTTTATATCCAATCTCAGTGAAGATGTTGTTCTTGCTGTAAATAGTAAATATATTTTAGATTTTTTAACACACATTGAAAAGAATGAATTTAAATTAAGATATAATGATTCAACTTTACCGTTTATGTTAGCATGTGATGACTTTATCACTGTTATTATGCCTATCATGATATAAACAAAATCGAGGATAAAATCAATGGAAAAAAATTACGGCGCATCGAATATCAAAGTCCTAAAAGGTCTGGAAGCAGTACGAAAACGACCTGGTATGTATATCGGCGATACCAATATCGGCGGTCTGCACCATATGATTTATGAAGTTGTTGATAACTCTATCGATGAAGCAATGGCTGGATACTGTGACAAAATTTCTATAGAAATTACTACAGAAGGCTCAGCGATCATCTCTGATAATGGTCGTGGTATTCCTACAGATATGCACCCTACTGAGAAAATTTCTGCTGCAACAGTTGTATTGACTGTATTGCATGCCGGAGGTAAGTTTGACAAAGATACCTATAAAGTATCTGGCGGTTTGCATGGTGTGGGTGTATCAGTTGTTAATGCTCTTTCAAAAAAACTGATTTTGAAAATTAACCGCGGCGGTAAGAAGTTTTATGAAGAGTTTGAAAAAGGTATTCCTACGATGCCTTTGGAAGAAGTAGGTACGACCAATCGAACAGGTACCACAGTAGAGTTTTGGCCTGATGACACGATCTTTGAAGTCACAGAGTTCAATTACGATACATTGTCAAAAAGATTTAAAGAATTGGCCTATCTCAATCCTAAAATCACAATCAATTTTAAAGATAACCGTGTTGGAAAAGAAGAGACCTATCACTTTGAAGGCGGAACAAGACAATTTGTAGAAGATCTCAATAAAGCTGATGCCGTTACCAAACCATTTCAATTGATTGACAAAGCAGAGGATATAGAAGTTGATATTGCGATGTTGTACAATAGCTCTTATCATGAAACGGTTTATTCCTTTGTCAACAATATCAAAACACCAGATGGCGGTACGCATGAAGCAGGTTTCCGTGCTGGACTTTCACGTGCTATTTCCAAGTATGCTTCAGCCAATGCATCTGTAAAAGAAAAAGATGTCAAAATATCCGGTGAAGATGTACGGGAAGGATTGATTGCAATTGTCAGTGTCAAAGTACCAGAACCGCAATTTGAAGGACAAACAAAAGGAAAACTGGGATCTTCTTATGTGCGGCCAATCGTACAAAAATTTATCTATGATGCATTAAATAAATATTTTGAAGAAAACCCAATCGAAGCCAAAAATATCATGAATAAAGCGCTTGCTGCTGCACGTGGTAGAGAAGCAGCTAAAAAAGCAAGAGATTTAACACGTAGAAAAGACTCTATGACAGTTGGTACTCTTCCTGGAAAACTGGCAGATTGTCAAAGTAAAGATGCTTCGATATCTGAAATTTACCTGGTGGAAGGGGATTCAGCCGGCGGTTCTGCAAAACAGGGACGTGACAGGGTTTTTCAAGCAATTTTGCCACTGAAAGGTAAAATTTTAAATGTTGAAAAAAGCCGCATTGACAAAATCCTGAAATCTGATGAAATTACCAATATCATTACTGCTATGGGCTGTGGTATCGGTGAAGAATTCAATGCTGAAAAGCTGCGTTATCATAAAGTCATTATTATGACGGATGCAGATGTGGATGGTAGTCACATACAGACACTGCTTTTGACTTTTCTTTTTAGATTTTTACGTCCTGTCATCGAAGAGGGATATGTCTATCTGGCGCAGCCGCCGCTTTATCGTTATAAAAAAGGTAAAAAAGAGATTTATCTCAAAGATGACCGTGCGCTCAATGAATTTTTGATTGAAAATGGTATCGATGCTTTGGAGATAGAAGGTATGGGTAAAGTTGATTTGGCGGATATGTTTAAAATCGTTTCTGCCTACAGGAGTATCTTAAGTGACCTGGAAAAAAGATTTCATGTTCTGGAAGTGATCCAGTATATGATAGAAAATCCACAGGTAAGAGTACTGAAGGGTGAAGCACTTTACAATGATTTGGAAACGTATATCAACTCTTTGGGATATAATATACTCAATAAAAAGGTCAGTGAAGAAGAAGTCCATCTCTATGTACAAAATCTTGATGGTTTGGAAGAGATCAGAATCAATGATGATTTTTTAACCAATCCACTCTTCTCCGAAGCAATTCACATCAATGAAAAACTCAAAGAAAGAGAAACAGAATTTTCAAATACCGAGTTACTCAAGATGCTGGATGATGTTGAAAAATCAGCTAAAAAAGGTGCCTATATCCAGCGTTATAAAGGTCTGGGTGAGATGAATCCCGAACAGTTATGGGATACGACTATGGATCCGGAAAACAGAAGGCTTTTGCGTGTTGTTATCGATGATGCTATGGAAGCAAGTGATACATTTACACTGTTTATGGGTGATGAAGTAGAACCGCGTAGAAATTATATTCAGACGCATGCAAAAGATGTGAAACACTTGGATGTGTAAGCTGTCATGATAGAAAAAGATGGACAAAAATACGGCGAAAAAGAAGTAGCTGAGTTTGACGTAGAAAAAGATTTGGAAATATGGCCAAACAAACATGATAAAAATTATATGATCAAAGTCACACTTCCCGAATTTATGGCATTGTGTCCACGATCCGGCTATCCCGATTTTGCGACGATTTATCTCGAATACACACCGGATAAATTTGTTGTGGAACTAAAAGCACTTAAACTCTATATCAACTCGTTTATGACACGACATATCTCACACGAAGACTCTGCCAATGAAATTTATGACACTATAGAACAAAAAATAAAACCAAAATGGATGAAAGTCACTGCTGATTTCAATCCTAGAGGAAATGTCCACACTGTGATCGAAATAGACAGTGACACAGTCAACCTATCATGATAAATCCTACACTGATCGAATCATTTTTTACTGCAGCATCCATACAGCGCTGGAATGATTATCCCCGTATGGTGGATTTGGTAGAGCTGGACAAACAGGCTCATAAATTTATCATTGCTTATTTTTTAGCAAAAATGGAAGATGATATAGATATGTCAGCTTTGATTGAAGCAGGAATATTTGAATTTTTGCGTCGTGTTGTTGTGACTGACATACGTCCGGATGTATTTCATAAAATGCTGCAAAAAAAGAAAAATGAACTCAACGCCTGGGTGATTACGCAGCTGCAGGAGAAACTTGACGGTCTGGAAGAGGGAGATTTTTTAGAGCGGTTTGAAAATTATCTTCTGGATGATTCTATCTACAAAAAAGAACGTTTTATACTGAAAGCAGCTTCCTATATCTCTACAAGATGGGAATTTTCCATCATCTATCAAACCAGCCAGTTTTTAAATGATATCGATGAAGTCAAAAAAGCAGTTGATGAAGAGATGGAAGATTATTATGAATTGATAGGTGTAAGAAAGATTGCTTTGCACCAAAAGCTTTCACGCTTTATAGATCTCTCAGGACGCCTTCGTTTTCAAAAACGCTGGGCACAGACACCCAGAGTACCTGAAACTTCTGTTTTGGGGCATATGCTTGTCGTAGCGCTGTTTTCTTACTTTTTTTCCAAAAAGATTGGTGCCTGTAAAACACGGCTTGAAAATAATTTTTTCTGTGCACTTTTCCATGATCTCCCAGAAGCCCTTACACGTGATATAATCACACCTGTGAAATACTCTGTAAGCGGGATGGATGATCTCATAGGTGATATAGAGATACAAAAGATTGAAGAAGATATTCTGCCGTTGATTCCTGCTCATATGAGAGAGGAGTTTTCTTATCTTTTGGGTCTGTATGGAGATGGAGAAAAAAATGAATTTCTCAATAAAATCTATCAAAAAAATATCAAAGTAGTGGATACACTCAAAAGTTACAATGAAGACAAATACAATGTGATCGATGGTGTAGCTCTGAAAGCCTGTGATAAATTGGCCGCGTTTATAGAAGCCTCACTTTCGCTTTCACATGGTGTCAAGTCAAATGAATTGATCAATGGTAAGAAACAGATTTTAGAGGGATTGCAAAAAAGTAAAAATATTTCGGGAGTGAATTTTCTGGAAGTAGCTCAAAATGTAGATAATTATCTAAAAGACCCCCCTCAAGGTTCCCACGGCACATGAAAAGAAGAGGTGCGCTGCTGTGTTCCCACCCTGACGCATTGTCTCAAAAAATCATTGCATAGGTCTTAAGGAGAGCACTCAAGAAGTCTTAACTTCCTCAATGCTGTCTCTTTTAGAGGATGAATTTTACAATAATATAACTTAAATCGCTATAAAAGGAGATCTATGACACTATCAAAAAGAAGTATAAAGGGATGGTTTCTCTCGTTTTTTAGAGAAGTATTTGTTTATCATAACTCATCTTTGGAATTTCGGGCTAAACTACTTGCTGCAATGATAGCAACAAATCAACATATGGATGAATGTGAAATAAAGATACTGGAAAATATCGCTAAAGAGATATACCCTGATGATGAAGCAAGGGTAGATGTGCTTGTTCGGACAACAAAAGAATATGTTAAAAAAATCATTGAAAAAAATGGTTTGGAACTCAATGAACTTATCAAGAGTATTAATCGCGAACTAAAAGAAGAAAAGCGTTTTTGTGAAAAGGTCAATATAGAAAGACTTAGCCGCTTTCTGGAATGTTCACAAGGTGATGAAGAAACACAACTGACACAAACACGGATAC
Organism: Sulfurospirillum sp.; assembly: GCA_024762875.1. GTDB lineage: Bacteria > Campylobacterota > Campylobacteria > Campylobacterales > QNZT01 > JANTGR01. Next base: position 178 of record JANTGR010000029.1, on the reverse strand, counting down.
TTGAATATCTACAAAATGAAATAGAAGCTTATCAGCCTCAATAGTTTGGAGGTAGACTTAAAACTTTTATGCTATAATTCCCATCCATTTAGAGAGGTGGCCGAGTGGTCGAAGGCGCTCGCCTGGAACGCGGGTATAGGGCAACCTATCGAGGGTTCGAATCCCTTCCTCTCTGCCA
>JANTGR010000028.1 GCA_024762875.1 Sulfurospirillum sp. | reverse complement strand
ATTTTATGTATTATTAATATATACTACATTTTATTTTGAAGGAATCGGATGAAATCGTTTATCGTCATAAGCCTGCTGCTGCCTTTTTTACTGAGCGGATGTATAAAAGATATCAAAGCCTGGGAAAAAGGTACACTTGCCAAAGCGACTATGCAGGAGAGTGGTACAAACCATCTTACCAAATCGTATGAAGAACATGTATATTTTTCAAAAGAAGCAACCAAAGGCGGATCCGGTATCGGCGGCGGAGGCTGTGGATGCAACTGATCAGACTTTCCCTGGCGGCTACTCTGCTGTTATCTTCCATGCAGGCAGATGACTATGTCAATGTACAGTTTTTACAATACAACGAACACAATGAACGTGCATCCATCTCTTCCCCTTCTGCTGAAGTCAATATCGATTTTGGTACAGATTATACACTCAATGGTACCTATACACTCGACTCTATTTCAGGAGCCAGTCCGACCTACTATGATGCGAGTTCCGGGGCATCTGCCTATAGCAGAGGTGAAAACAGCAGAGAAAATGTCACATATGGTCCCATCGAATATGAAGAGACCAAAAGAATGGTCGGTTCACTACATGGTACGATGCGTCTGGCAAACCGCGATGAAATCACCCTGGGTGGCTCTTTTTCCAATGAGATTGATTATCGCTCAGCCGTGATTTCACTCGAGGGGATGCACTATCTGGACACAAGTAAAAACAGTACCTTTACCCTGGGGCTCTCTTTTCAAAAAGACAATATACTCATAGAATGCCGACAAAACAGTAACTGCGATGCCAGTTCCGGGGCCAGTAAAAAACTGCGTGCCGATACCATTACATCACAGGCCACATTCAGTCAAAATCTTGACAGCAGCTCAGTCCTGAAAACATCTCTCTTTTTCAGCAATGCAGACGGTTATCTCAGCAATCCTTTTATGAACGTTGTACGTAACTTTGATACAACACCACGTATCACAAATGATAACAGACCCGAGCACCGGCGCGGATATGGAGGCGTGATCAAATATATCAAATCTTTGGATGCACGCACCACACTACATACCTCTTACCGGCTCTATCATGATAACTGGGAAGTCAACTCACATACCTGGGATAACAGTCTCTACTATGAGATGAACCCCAGTCTGACATGGGGCTTTGGATTGCGCTATTATCTACAGGATTCTGCCTATTTTTACAGTGGCAGTGCAGAAACATTCACTGATGAGATCTATGCATCCAGTGATGAGAGACTGGGGAGTTTTGATACTGTCAATCTCTCCCTCAATGCGGATTATAAACTCAATGATAATCTTGTTTATCATCTAGGTGCGAATTATTATACACAAAACAAAGGTACGACAGCACGCTATTTCACCACAGGGCTTAAATACACTTTTTAACCGCTTATCATGATAGATTCAATCCTGTCATGATAAGCGAGTAAGCCCTTATAATAAAGCTATTAGTAAAAATTGACTACAATCCACAAAAACTTTTGGGATGGATATCAGTGTATCAAGAAGCTTTCACACTTATCGAAAACAGCCGTAAAATCGTGCTTGTATCCCATGTGGCTCCAGATGGTGATGCCTTAGGATCTGCACTGGCTTTTTATCTGGCTTTGCAAAAAAAAGGCAAAAATGTCAAAATTTTCAATGCAACAAAGGTGCTGGCAGATAAATATGACTTCTTGCCCGGATTTGATAAAATCACCCACACATTTCCTCTCAATGCTGATTTAGTCATCGCATTTGATTGCGGCAGTTTTGACCGTTTGGGTATCACCAAGGGTGATTTTAAAACCATCAATATAGACCACCATAAGAGCAATACGCACTATGCTGATATCAATATCATTGATGCAGCCCATGCCAGTACTTCATCTGTTGTCTTTTCTGTGCTACAATCCTTTGGCATAAAAATCAGTAGAGATATCGCAAGCTGTATTTATACTGCCTTGGCAGAAGATACCAACTTTTTTACTACTAAAAATGTAACTGAGCAAGTTTTTATGCTGGCTGCCACACTCACCCGGATGGGTGCAGATCCAGCTTTTGTTGCCGCCAAGCTGCAGCATAGAGATTCACTTGCAAAAGTGCGGCTCAATGCACGCTTTATCGATACTATTGAATTGAAAAAAGATGGAAAAGTAGCAATCGGGGAAGTCACCGAATCTATGTTTCAACAAACTGGTGCTTTACGTTATGACACCACAGAATTGGTAGATATCCTACACAATATGAGTACAGTAGAGTTAGGTATATTTATACTCACACTGCCTGATGGCAACTTTAAACTTTCTCTGCGCAGTAAAACAATCGATGTCTCACAAATCGCTTCCAAGCTTGGCGGCGGCGGGCATCACCATGCGGCAGGGCTAAGTGTCAACAAAGAGAAAAAAGAAATAATTTTAGAAAAAATATTAGATGAGGTAAATGTATGAGAGAGAAACAAAAAGGCAAAGGTTTGATACGGGCAATACTGCTTGTATTGGCTATATGGGGTATTGTTTACTGGAGTAATAAAACACTGCATTCACCCATGTTTGAAAAAAATCCACCTAAAATCACACTACCAAATACGCTATACTGGAATCTTCAATCCCCGCTCACAATCCCTATAGAAGATGACAGCAGCCTAAAAGAAATCACTGCCTATCTCAGCGATGGGACACATCAAGTTGAGGTTCTCAAACAAAACTTCCTCAAAAAAAGCGATCATTTTGAAGCAAAAATTGACGCTCCTAAACTAGGGCTTGATCTGAAAAATGGTATTTTAAAGCTTACTGTTTCTGCGATTGACAACAGCAAATGGAATTTCTTTAAAGGCAATCAGGCACGCAAGCAGGCTATCATCACAATCGATGAAACAAAACCGGAAGTTTTTCCGCTGATCTCTTCTTATGGTATTACCAAAGGGGGAGCCGGACTGGCTATCTTTAAAGCGGCTGACAAAAATCTCGAAAAATTAACCATCGAAACCAATTTTGGCAAAGAATTTAAGCCCACACCTTTTTATAAAAAGGGCTATTATGCGGTACTGCTTGCCTGGCCAATTACAGAAAAACGTTTTTCTGCCAAAATTGTAGCTACAGACAAAGCAGGCAATAAAACCCGTTCACGCTTAAGCTTTTTTCTCAAAAATAAAAAATACAGAGAGTCCACCATTACAGCAAAGGATAGCTTCATCAACGGGAAAATCACAGATTTGGCGGAAGATCGACCTGAACAGACCAAAGATTTGACACCAGCACAAAAACTTGACTTTATTAACGCCACATACCGGGATGAAAACAATGCCGTCATCAAAAAAATCGCTACCAAAGTGGATCAAAATGTATTAGAAAATTTTTCTCTACAGCCCTTTTATCCTCTTAAAAATGGAAAAGTTGTTGCCAGCTATGGAGATCACCGCTATTATAAATATCATGACAAAGTTATTTCAGAAGCTTACCATCTGGGTATCGATCTGGCAAGTACAAGAAGAGCTGATATTTTAAGTACCAATCCGGGTGTTGTGGTTTTTGCCAACTACAACGGTATTTATGGCAACAATCTCATCATCTATCATGGTTTGGGACTCTACTCACTCTTTGGTCACTGCTCACAGATCAATGTTCAAAAAGGAGATATTGTCAAAGCCTGGGATGTCGTTGCCCAAACCGGTGCAACAGGGCTGGCCTTGGGGGATCATCTGCATTTTAGTATATTGATCCAGGGTATTTTTGTCCGCCCGGCTGAATGGATGGACAGCAAATGGATGCAAACAAATATCACCGACGTAATTGAAGGTGCAAAAAAGATGATTGACAAATGAAAGCAAAACAGAAAAATATCCGGATTTTTGAACTTGAAGTCGAAGAAGAAGCACATTTTTTTGACTATATGGAAAAAAATATTGTACTGCTGAAAGATTACTTTTTACTGATCAATGGTGAACTCACACCCAAAATGCGTGATTATCTGGAAGAAATGGGTACATGCTTTAAAGAAACTAAAAAATGTAATTTAAAATTTACTTCTAAGTCAGATTCTGGACAAAAGCATGATATAATAGAAAAAGAGAAGTCTCAGGCACCGCAGGAAGTGATCAAATACATCGAAGTGGAAAAAGAATATGAAGATGGAGCGCATACTTTGCTATTTGAAAAACCGATCCGTTCGGGAGAAGAGATCATACATGATGGAGACATCACCATCTTTGGTCGTGTCAACAGTGCAGCCAAAGTCTTGTGTGAAGGCAATGTGGAAGTATATGGCTGCATTGATGGTCTGGTGCAGTGCGATGGTCAATATATGATCGCCAAGGAGCTGGGCAAAGGCTATATCGTCTTTAATGGGGATATTTTGGATAAAGAACTTTTTGACGGTAAACTCAAAAAGATAACACGCTCGGACATCGGTCCGGTGGTGAAGGATATTTTTTGAAACAAGTAACGCTTAAAAAGAAGGTAGAAGGTGTAGGTGTGGGATTGCACAAAGGTGAGCCTGTACACTTTTCACTGCACCCTTTAGATGCTGACAGCGGCATCGTTTTTTATCGTAGTGATACACAAACCTATATCGAAGCAAAACCTGAAAATGTCGTAGATACGCAGATGGCCACCGTGATAGGTAAAGAGGGTGAATCCATCTCTACCATAGAACATATTCTCTCAGCTACCTATGCTTATGGTATAGACAATATCCTCATCAAAATCGATTCACCTGAAGCACCGGTACTCGATGGCAGTGCTGCTTCTTTTTGCATGATGTTCAATGAAAGCGGACTGCAGCAACTCGATGCCAATAAAAAGATCATGGTCTTAAAAAAAGAAGTTTCCATCAAAGAGGGGAAAAAATTTGTCAAAATTTCCCCTTCTTCCACCAGTGAGTTTACCTTTTCTATTGATTTTAATCATCCGGCTATCGGATTTCAGAAATTTCATCTCAATTTTTCCAAAGATAATTATCTCAATGAGATCTCACGCGCTCGTACCTTTGGATTTTTAAAAGATTTTCAGATGCTAAGAAGCAGAAATCTAGCCTTGGGTGCCTCGCTGGATAATGCTGTCGTCATGGATGAAAAAAAAGTAATCAATAGTGACGGACTGCGCTTTAGCAATGAGTTTGTACGCCATAAGATTTTAGATGCTATTGGAGATTTATCACTTTTACAGATGGCTTACCTGGGGCACTATGAATCCCATGCCGGCAGCCATAACTTAAATCACAAACTAACACTTGAGATATTAAAAGATCCACAAAATTACACTGTGACAGATTTACATCATGTCAAAGAGAGTACTTTAGCAAAGGCTTATGCATAAAAAAGATTGATATTCTTGTTATTTCATTGACACCACCGCTGCAGATTGGACTCTATCATGACAAGTCCCTCTTTCGTACTATCAAAAGTGAAGAAAAAACCAGCGATGCCCTGCCCGCTTTATTTGAACAAATCCTCAAAAAGTACCAACCCCAGGCACTCTATTATGCTAAGGGACCCGGAAGTTTTATGGCGATAAAGGTCAGTTACATTTTTTTACGAACCCTTTCGATTACAAAAAATATCCCGCTTTTTGCTACAGATGGTTTCACTTTTAATCAAAATACCCCCATAAAAGCTGTCGGTTCTCTTTATTTTATGAAAAAAGATGGTAAGATTGCGACACAAAAAAAAGGTGGTGATTTTAAGCCACACAATTTTACCCTGCCAGAAATATTGAAGTCTCAGAATTTTACACACGAATCTGAACCACTTTATGTATTGCCGGCTGTCTAAAGCAAGAGGAAAATAGTTGATTATAAAAGTACCAGCAACCAGCGCAAACTTGGGACCGGGATTTGATTCATTGGGTCTTGCATTGTCACTTGAGAATGAAATCACTATTAAACCATCAGACTTTATCTCTATCTCTGTCAAAGGAGAAGGCGCACATAAACCCGGCATCAAAACCAATAACCAGTTTGTCAATATATTTTATAATTTTTATGTCAAACTCATAGGCAGAAGAGACAACTTTCGTTTTGAATTTAACAATAAGATACCCTTTTCCAGAGGCTTGGGCTCTTCTTCTGCCGTGATTGTATCCGCTATAGCTGCCGCCTATGAAATGGCAGAGGTATCACTCTCTCGTGAAGCAATACTCGATAAAGCGCTCTTTTATGAATCTCACCCAGACAACATTGCTCCAGCAGTACATGGTGGCTTTACGGCATCTCTGGTTGTAAAAAATGAACATGTCTATACACAAAAAAAAGAACTTCCCTCTTATCTTAGAGCCGTGATGGTCATACCCAACAAATCAATGTCAACAGCCAAATCACGTGCCAAAATGGCACGCAATATTTCCATGCAGAAAGCGGTCTTCAATCTCACACATGCTGCTGTATTGACAGCTGCTTTTTTCAAAGAAGACTGGTCAGTTCTGCGTGTTGCATCTGAGGATAAAATGCATCAAAATTTAAGAATGAACGGTATGCGAGAACTCTATCAGGTACAAAAAACAGCACTTTTAAATGGCGCTTTGATGAGTACACTTTCAGGTAGCGGCTCTTCATTTTTTAATTTGGCTTATGAAGATGATGCTCCCTTAATGAGAGAGAGATTGTTGCAAGAATTTCCAAAATTTCGTGTAGAAGTCTATGATTTCAATAATAGCGGCTACTTAATAGAAAAATAGCGGAATATTTTAAGGAAGAATATAATAGAGTTACCTAAAGAAAACGATATGTCAACTCCTATCAGAATGTGCGTATGTTGCAGACAAAAAATCCCACAAAAATTATTGATGAGATTGCAATGTATCGATAAAAAACTGGTTCGCTATACCAAAAGCGGAAGAAGTTTTTATCTTTGCCAGGCATGTATGAAAGAGAAAGACAGAAGACTTCTGAAATCACTTAGCAGTCAATGTAAAACAAATATAAAAATCACAGATTTGGAGAGTTTAATATATGGATAAAGTACGAATTAGCGAAATTGCTCAAGAGCTTGGAATGGATACAAAAGCAGTCCTTACAAAAGCAAATGAGATGAATTTAGCAGTCAAAGCAGCAAACAGCGCTGTTTCTATGGAAGAAGCCGGAGCACTGATGGATTTTATCTTGACAGGAAAAGCTGCACCTAAAAAAGAAAAAAAGCCTGTTGTTAAAAAAGCTGTAAAGAGTACGCCAGCAGAAACTGAAGCCAAAAAGCCAAAAACTGAAGCCAAAAAATCAGAGACAGCGCCAAAAAAAGTTGAAACCCCACAAGCAAAAACTGTCCAAAAAACTGTTGAAAAAGAAGTGATTAGTGAGAAAGCAAAAGAAACTCCTGCCGCTAAAGAAAAAACTACTCTAGAAAAAACAAATGTAGAAACAACAAAAGCAGTTCCACAGCAAGAAACTAAAATAGCAAAAGAAGAAGAAGAGGCAAAACCGGTAGAAAAGAAGCCGACCATTGCACCTAGCAACCTCAAAAAAAGAAGAGGTCTGGTAATCGTCAAAAAAAGAAAGCCGGCAAGAGAAGATACTTCTGCGAGAAAAGAGATGGCTATGCCAGGTCTGGCCGAAGGTGCGAAGAAGAAGAAAAAAGTCAAAAAAGTACCAGCGACTACACGGAACAATGATTCTGAAAAAATCGATATCTTTGCAGGTGGAGGCATCAATGCCATTGATGTGATGGATGACAGTGAAATGGTTGTCTTGCATGATTTTGATTTAACTATTCCTGAAGAAAAAGAAGATAAAGGGCAAACCAAGAAAAAATTTGATCCAAGCCAAATGCGTTCAACTAAAAATAGCTCTTTTGTCAGACAAAGGGGAATCAGCAGAAAGTCAACAAAACGACGAAGAAGAAAAGTTGAAGAGAATAACGAAGTTATCACAAATGTCGAAATTCCTGAAGAAATCAGAGTCTATGAGTTTGCTGAAAAAATTGGCAAGCAGACAAGTGATATCATCAAAGTACTTTTTACTTTGGGTATGATGGTTACCAAAAATGATTTTCTGGATAAAGATGCCATTGAGATATTGGCAGAAGAGTTTGGTGTAGAAGTAAGTACCATCAATCCTCTGGATGAATTTGATTATGAAAAAGAGTATGAAAACAGTGATGAAGAGGAAGAAGGGACAACTGTCAAACCTCCTGTTATCACGATTATGGGGCATGTTGATCATGGTAAAACATCCCTACTGGACAAAATCAGATCTGCTAAAGTAGCCGCTGGCGAGCATGGCGGGATTACCCAGCATGTTGGTGCCTATATGGTAGAAAAAAATGGACAAAAAATTACCTTTATCGATACACCGGGACACGAAGCTTTTACTGAGATGCGTTCACGTGGTGCACAGGCTACTGATATCGTTGTCATTGTTGTAGCAGCAGATGATGGTGTTAAACCGCAGACTAAAGAAGCAGTTGAACATGCAAAAGCAGCGAATGTGCCATTTATCATCGCCATCAACAAGATAGACAAACCAGGAGCCAATCCTGATCTTGCAAAAGCAGGACTGGCAGAGCTTGGTGTTACACCTACAGACTGGGGTGGAGACTATGAGTTTGTAAATGTTTCAGCACATACAGGTGAGGGAATCGACGAGCTGCTTGAAGTACTCTTGCTGCAAGCAGAAATTCTGGAGCTAAAAGCCAATAAAGATCTTAAAGCCAAAGCAACAGTAGTTGAGAGTTCTTTGGAAAAAGGCAGAGGACCGGTAGCAACAATTATTATGCAAAATGGTTCACTCAAAGTGGGTGATACTGTTGTCTGTGGTGTGGCTTATGGTAAAGTAAGAGCACTCATGGACGAAAACAACAAAAAATTAAAAGTGATAGAACCAGGTGAACCGGGTGTAGTTTTGGGGCTGAGTGAAGTACCCGATGCTGGTGATATTTTAGTAGCAGTTGATAGTGACAAAGAAGCCAGAGAATTTGCAAATAAACGGGCTGAATACATCAGACAAAAAGAACTTTCACGCTCAACTAAAGTGACCTTGGATGATTTAAGTGCCAAAATTGCCGAAGGCCATATCAAAAATCTGCCGGTTATTCTTAAAGCTGACGTTGCCGGTAGTTTGGAAGCCCTCAAGGGATCTTTGGAAAAACTACGAAATGATGAAGTTAAAGTTCAGGTGATAAGCTCCGGTGTAGGTGGGGTAACCGAAAGTGACATCGCACTTGCTGAAGCCAGTGAACATGCTGTAATTTTAGGTTTTAATGTCAGACCAACCGGTAGTGTCAAAGAAAAAGCCAAAAAACAAGGTGTTGAAATCAACACTTATAATGTCATCTATGACTTGCTGGATGATGTGAGAGATCTACTGGGTGGCCTGCTGTCACCTGTCATTCGTGAAGAAGCACTGGGTCAGGCAGAAGTACGTGAAGTCTTTAATGTACCAAAACTGGGAGCCATCGCTGGTTCAATTGTCACAGATGGTGTGATCAACAGAGGTGCAAAAGTAAGAGTGATTCGTGATGGTGTTGTTATCTATGAAGGCGAGGTATCATCGTTAAAACGATTTAAAGATGATGTCAAAGAAGTTTCCAAAGGATATGAATGTGGTATTGGTGTAGTAGGCTACAGTGATATCAAACCGGGTGATTATCTTGAAAGCTTTAAAGAAGTTGAAGAAAAAGCAACACTTGATTAAGTAGAATCATGGATAAAAGTATTAAATTAAAGAGGGTTGAATCTGTTCTGAGGGAATTGATCCCGGAAGCCATTGCAACGCTTTCAGATGAGAACATCAACAATACGCCTGTATTGGATGTCAAATGCAGTCGCGGCAAGTATGATGCAGAAGTTTTTTTAGACCCTTCTTTTGCAACACCCCAAGAAGAAAAATATATCATAAAGCATCTCTCACAAGCCTCTTCACATATTGAAAATTACTGTAAACAGGCAGAGGGATGGTATCGTTGTCCCAAGTTGAAATTTAAATTTGATCATAATCTTGAAAAACAAAACAAGATGGATGATCTTTTTGCACAGATTAATAAAGAGTTAAATAAATAAATGGATAATCAAACCCTCAAAAAAGTGATAGAAGACTGTGGTGTCAAGCTCTATGATACAGAAAGTGTCATGGAAAATGAACAAAAAATTTATCGTGTTTTTATCACCCAGGAAGGTGGTGTGAGCTTAGACAAATGTGCTGAAATAACACGCATCATCTCACCTATACTGGATTTAGAGCCGCCAATGAGCGGACAATATGCCCTCGAAGTCAGCTCTCCTGGAATCGAACGCAAACTAAGCACACTCAATCATTTTAAACAGTCAATCGGTGAAAATGTCAAAGTAAAGCTTGAAGATGACGAAGCCAATGTCAACATCAAAGGCAAACTAATGAAAGTAGCTGACAATATCATCACAGTCTATGATAAAGAACAGCAAAAAGATATCTCCTTTCCATTTACCCAAATATTAAAGGCAAGAACGTACTTCCAATGGTAATAAACCATGATTTTTATATGTCTCTTGCGCTCAAAGAAGCCTGGACTAAACAGGGCTTAACCTATCCCAATCCCGCAGTCGGTGCGCTGATATGTAATAAAGAAGGAAAAATACTTGCCATCGAGGCAACCCAGAGGGCTGGCCAAGCGCATGCAGAGCTGCAAGCCTGTATTTCTGCTTTTGTCCAGATGGGTGATACCACAATAGCCTCCCTGCATGATGCCAATGCGCAGCATGCTTATCTACTAAACAATCATCATCACAAATTTGAAGGATGCAGTCTCTATGTCACACTCGAGCCCTGTCATCACCAGGGACGTACACCGGCCTGCTCAATGCTGATAGAAAAGCTGGGCTTTAGTAAACTCATCTGTGGGACATTGGATCCCAATCAACAGGCAACTGGCGGTATCAATGCTTTAAGAGAAAGCGGTATAGATATAGAGACTGGTATCTTGCAAGAAGAGTGTGAAACACTGCTGACACCATTTCGAAAATGGCAGAATAATACACCTTTTATCTTCTTTAAGCTGGCTCTTTTTGCAAATGGTGTGTATGACGGCGGTCTTATCACTTCAAAAGAGTCTCGAACCTATGTCCATGCTTTAAGAAACAACATTGATCTGCTTGTGATAGGAGGCGAGACAGTCAGAGTGGATCGACCAACGCTTGACAGCAGACTCGTTGGTGGTAAGGCTCCGGATATTCTCATCTTCTCTCATGAAAAAGAATTTGACCAGACTATCCCGCTTTTTGCAGTACCAGGACGCAAAGTTTTTATAGAAGATAATCTTGATAGAATCAAATCATACCGTTTTGTCATGATAGAAGGGACACAGAAGATGCTTGAAGCGACCCAGACTCTTGTGGACTGGTACTGCATCTTCTATGCGCCTACAATCCAAACTGGTAAAACGATACAATTTAACAAAGATTTAAAACGCATTCAACTTCTTGAGAACAAGCATGATATAATTGCCTGGTTTCAAAAAGCACAATAAGGAAATACAATGAATACCAAACATTTCACTGCTATCATGATAGTTGCACTTTTTTTCACAGCCTGCAGCAGCCGTAACGCTATCGGTTCTTTTGAAGATCTTTATACTGATGTCAAAGTAGTCAAGCCAACGGCAGGCAACTATAGCAAGTCAGCCACTGAAAATAATGCTCCCATCATCAAAGATCAAACAACAACAGAAAAAACAGCACCTGAACACCACTCTGTACATGCTCATCTTACAGGCCATATTATTGACAGGAGCTTTGATCCGGAAGTTAAACTATATGTTTATACTTTTCTTTCCCGGGATGATGCACAACAGACGGTCTTTTATTATGATCAAAAACTACAATTTGCCAGTACTGTGTTATTGGATGTAGATATTTTAGACAATTATCTCATGACGGTCAAAAAACATCTGGAAAAACACAATATGTCTATTCCCGAAAAAAAGAAAATTATCAAGCATAAAAAAAGAAATTATAAAATACATGAAGCAATTGAAGAAAAAATAAGCACTTTTTAGTCATATCATGCTTTTATTAACCATCCGTTTACTTTCTTATCTTATACTTTCAGGGTAAACAAATTCATTCAACACTCCTTTTGAATAACAGAGTGAAATACTCTGAAAGAAGGGACTTTAAGAGATGCGGGTCTTTGAAGTTTCTTCGTTTATTCAAACTTTAACAGCACTTGCTTGCGGAGGCAGGAGCTGTTAAAACTTAAATCCATTTTTATTCATTTTATATTAACTTTTCTTATAACTATTTTGATATACTTTTTCCATCTGAATTCTGAGGGGAATATATGAAAAAAATAGTCAATCTATTTATATCGATGAAAACCATGGTTATCCTGACTCTGGTATTTGCAGCTGCTTGTGCAATCGCTACTTTTATTGAAAATGACCATGGCACCGAAACAGCCTGGGCAGTGGTTTATGGAACCAGATGGTTTGAAATCGTTATGATATTGCTGGCAATCAACCTGGCAGGGAATATCTTTAAGTTTAAGCTTTATAAAAAAGATAAAATACCTGCACTTATTTTCCATGCCGGCTTTTTGGTTATTTTATTTGGTGCTGCTGTGACACGTTATGTCGGATTTGAAGGTATTATGCATATCAGAGAAGGACAGACACAGGATAAAATTTCTTCGAGCAATGCTTATATCCAAATTGATGCCCAACAAAACTGTAAACACTATTACAGTGAAAAAAAGCTTCTCATTTCTAAAATATCATCCAATGATTTTACCATGCAGTTTGATGTCAATGGCAAACCCGCTACACTCAGTTATAAAGACTATCTGCCCAATGCACTGCAAAAAATAACGCCAGATGAAAATGGTAAAGCGATGATCAATATGATGGTTTTACAAGAAGGCAGCAGACCAAAGACAGTCACACTGAAAGATGAGGAAGTCTATGGTCTTACCGGTTTAAATATCACACTCAACAATAATACAGACAATCAACAAAATAACTATATCCATATCTACAATAAAGGCAATGACTTTTTCTTTACCAGCAACCAACCTATGACATGGTTTCGTATGGCAGATAAATCAAGCGGAAATTTTGAGGCCAATAAAGAGTATCCATTTACAACCGGACGACTCTATGCTTTAGGCAATAACAAATTTGTCCCAAGAGAGATCTATGCCAAGGCAAAAGTCAAGCTGGTCAATGGTGAAGACAAAGTCGGCGGACGCAAAATGAAAACAGACAATAAACAGGCACTGATTGCTAATCTAAACTATGACGGCGTGGACAAAACAGTAGCTTTAATGGGTTATGGCAAAGGCTCATTGGGTATTCCTGTCGACACAACAATCAATGGTACACATTTTAACCTGCAGTGGGGGTCAAAACTCATTGCTATACCCTTTAGCATCAAAGTACTGGACTTTCAGCTAGAGCGTTATCCAGGCTCTATGTCCCCTGCTTCTTATGCCAGTGAAGTTGTACTCATCGATCCAAAAGCCAACCTGAAAAAACCATTTCGTATTTACATGAATCATATACTTGATTATCATGGATACCGTTTCTTTCAATCTTCTTATGATCCTGATGAAAAAGGAACCGTTCTCTCTGTCAATAATGACCCAGGTAAGCTTCCTACCTATATAGGCTATTTTATGCTTGCTCTAGGCTTTATTTTGACACTTTTTAACAAAAAAAGTCATTTTAGAAAACTCGCACGTGCGGTGCAAAAAGACACCATGCTTAAAACAGCTGCTCTTATCATGATAGCTTCAACGCTTTTTCAAACTGCCCCACTCCATGCTGATGAAAGTACGCTCAAACAAGCACAAAGCTATCAAAAATCCCATGCAGACAAATTTGGTGATATACTGATACAGACAGTTGGCGGCCGTATCAAACCGATGGACACTTTTGCCAATGAAGTGTTACTCAAACTCCACAAAAAATCAACTGTTGAAGGATTAAATGCTGATCAAGTCATGCTAGGAATGCTGACAGCACCCAATATCTGGCAGGATATCCCCCTCATAAAAGTAACACACACCAAAGTCAGAAAGATATTGGGGCTGAAAGAAGGCATACCTTATGCTTCTTTTAATGATTTTTTTGAAGCTAAAAATGGCTATAAATTGATGCAATATGTCGATGAATCAATGCAAAAACGGCCTATCATGCGCAATGAATTTGATCGAAGAGTCATCAAAGTAGATGAGAAACTCAATATCATGTATATGATTTTTACCGGAGAACTTTTAAAAATCATTCCAAAACTGGATGATCCTTCACATAAATGGTATGCAGTCAAAGATGCTATCACAACTTTTCCACCTAAGCAGGCTGAAGCGGTAAGAAAACTGGTAATCAATTACTTTAGTTCTATCGATAAAGCACGCAAAAGCGGTGACTGGTCAGAGGCAGATCGCAATGTCAAGGCACTGCATGATTACCAGTACAAAACATCTGCTGACATCATCCCAAGTGATCGTAAACTGCAAGCTGAAAAGTTTTTTAAGCGTTACTCCATCACCAATAAACTGATCCCTGTCTATATCTTAACCGGTTTGGTACTTTTACTGCTTATCATGATAAAGATGGTCAAACAAAAAGCCCATACCACGCAAGTGACAAAAGTGGTACAGTATATTTTTCTCTTTGCCTTTTTTACCCATACACTTGTTTTGGCTGCCAGATGGTACATCGGTGGGCATGCGCCTTGGAGTAATGCCTATGAATCGATGCTTTATGTCGGCTGGGCTATGGCTCTTGCCGGTGTTATTTTTATGCGATACTCCCCTATGGTGCCTGCATTGACTTCTATCACAGCCGGTTCAACACTTGCCGCTACATTTTTTAATGAAATGAATCCGCAAATTACCAACCTGGTACCTGTACTGAAATCTTACTGGCTGAACATTCACGTTTCCATGATTACGGCAAGTTATGGATTTTTGGGTCTGAGTATGATCCTGGGTCTTTTTACCCTGTTTTTATTTACCGTAAGAAATCCCCAAAATAGCCATATTGACCATAGTATTACAGAAGCCACGAGAATCAGTGAAATGACTGCTATTGTGGGTCTGATGATGCTCACATTTGGTAACTTTTTAGGAGGTGTGTGGGCCAATGAATCCTGGGGACGATACTGGAGCTGGGATCCAAAAGAGACTTGGGCCTGGATATCTATACTCGTCTATGTTGCAGTACTCCACTTGCGATTTATACCCTGGTTCAACAAAAACTACGAATACAAATTTGCCGTTGCATCAGTCGTGGCCTATAGCTCAATCTTTATGACATATTTTGGTGTGAACTATTATCTCTCCGGTATGCACTCATATGCAGCCGGTGATCCAGTACCGATTCCAAACTATCTCTATGTAACGATTGCAGCCATTTTTGCACTGATTGTCGCAGCCTCTTTTAAAAGAGAAAAAAAACGCAGATAAATGTTTTATGTCAAAGAGGCGCTCTCTTGTCACTATGAAGTGAAGAAATCTACCTTCACTTCATATCTTGTTCCCTTTGATCTTTTTGACTTCTATCATGATAAACTCAAAAAAGAACATCCAAAAGCCAATCACATCGTCTTTGCCTACCGCCATCTCAATGCATACCAGCAGATTGAAGAGAGAGCCAGTGATGACAATGAGCCAAAAGGTGTGGCAGGCATTCCAACACTCAATGTTCTCAGAGGAGAAAATTTCATCAATACGGCACTATTCACTGTGCGTTATTTTGGTGGAACCAAACTGGGAACCGGCGGAATGGTTCGCGCCTATACACAGAGTGCCAAAGCAGTCACTGCCCAAGTCACACGCTTTGTCTATGAAACAAAACATCCTTTCACTTTTACTACACCCTATCCGCTGGTAAAACGTTATGAACATTTTCTGGATAAACATACCATACCCTATCATGATAGAGTCTTTGAAAGTGACTGCGTACGATGGCATCTTGCTCTCAGTCAGCAACAGCTGGATTTATTGAAACAATTTATGCAAACTGTATAGTTCGCTGTTAGAAGCATTAATCTAACATTAACCAATATTTTAGTATAATTAGTAAAATAAAATTTAAAGTTTTTACAGTAAATGCAATATTCTCAAAACCAGATGAAAAACAAACTGAAATATCAGCATATCTTTGAAGCTGCCCCCATTGGTATTATCTATTTTGATACAAAAGGTGTTGTGACAGATTGTAATCTGGAAGCAACCCATATTTTCTCCAGATCCAAGCAAGAGTTTATCGGTTTTAATGTCCTGACACAAGTCAAAGACCCAAAACTACTGCAAGCTGTACGCAAGACACTTTCTGAGGGAAGTGCCATCTATGCAGATACCTATCAACATCTCTTGAGCAATCAAAAAATTGACTTATATATCAAGATGCAGGCTATCTACAATGAGATCGGGATGATAGAAGCGGGGCTTGCTTTGATTCAAAATATGACTGCACAAAAAGATACACAACGACTTTTAAAACGTTATAAACATATGGTAAATACCAGTAAAGAGATGATGGCTTTTTTTGATCAATCACATCATTATTTAGCTGCCAATCAGGCTTACCTCGATTTTTATGATATTACACTGGAAACATTGTTGGGTAAAAAAGTTGAAGAGATGGTTCCCCCCAACTATAAAGACAAAATTAAAAGTGCCCTTAATAAAGCATTACAAGGCGAATATTTCTCTGGAACCATTGAGTATCTAAAGCCCGGTAGTTACCATACAGTCATATTTGAAGCTGATTTTGAGCCCTATCATGATGGGCAGGAGATTGCAGGTGTTTTCTTACATATTCGTGATAAAACAGCGCAGTACCAAGCTGAGGAGAAAGCAGATTTTGAGTTGAAACAAAGCAGGCGCTATTTTGATTTGATGCCGGTTATGCTCCTGGTACTGGATGAATTTGCCAATATCCTGAATATCAATGCAAAAGGTGCAGCCGTATTGGGATATCAGCCCCGGGATCTGATAGGGGAAAATTGGATAGAGATCTGTATTCCTGAAGCTTTGCGCGCTGATATACACCATGTTTTTGAAGAAGTTATCCAAGAAGAGACACAGACAGCCACTTATCATGAAAATGAAGTGATAAGCAAAGACGGCACCCTGGTGAAAATCGCCTGGCACAATACACTCATCCGGGATAAGAGAGGAAAAATCATCGAAATCCTCTCTAGTGGAGAAGAGATAACCAGCTAAGTCTTCTATTCAAACCAGCTTAGCTGTTCTCTTAGTTTGACTACTTTTCCCACCATTTGGCCTTAAACACCAAAACCTTAGTCAGAGTTATCGACGTCTGTACTCGAATTGACATCGTATGAAACCAACTCACCCTCAAGCGTCTTGAAAAAAGCAACCATATCATGGATTTGTACAGGTGTGAATTCGTCTCCTACCTGGTATTTGCTCATGATTCGGATAGCTTCTTTCAAATCAGTCACCATCCCATTGTGAAAATAAGGGGCGGTTTTGGTAATGTTGCGCAGGATGGGAACACGAAACACATTTTTGCCATCTTTCCCCAGAAAACCACCTCTGTTTTCAAAAGGAAAAGGCCTGTTTTCAAATACATCACTCAGGACACGGCGAAGCGGAAAATGCTGTAAACTCTGGCCGCCGACACTCATCCCTGTATGGCATCCTTTACATCCCTTTTGGATAAATAGATTCAAACCTCTTTTGGCACTGTCACTCATAGCACTGTTTTTTCCTTCCAAAAAGGCATCATATGCCCCACGTGTCAGTAAAGTGCGTTCATATGCACCGATGGCTTTTTGTATATTTTTGAAAGTAACACTTTCATTTTTCTTCCCAAATACCCTTTGAAAATTTTCAACATATGTAGCTATCTTTTTGACTCTGTTTTCTGCCTCTTTTGGCGTGATATTCATCTCAAAAGGTGCTTGCATGGGGCCGGCTGCCTGTGCTTCGACATCTTTTGCTCGGCCATCCCAAAACTGGCTTTTTGCCAATGCTGCATTGAGTACCGTAGGGGAATTTAAATGTCTTGGATTTGCACGTCCGCCAAACCCTATGGCCGTCGGAAGGTTGTCATCGCCACCGTCATTGAGCAGATGGCAGTGAAAGCAACTCACCGACATGTTATGTGAGAGGATAGGATCAAAAAAGAGTTTTTTGCCCAACGAGATTTTGGCAGGACTTAACGGATTATTCGGATTATCGACAATGTCCAAAAGTTTTTTGTAGGTAGTAGGAACAGGTGCGAGTCCATGGCTTAGCGCATAACTGCGCAATGCGTCATCAGGCATATAAGTAATTTCTTTGGAAGGAAGTATCCACAAAAATCCGTAAAAAAGTATCACTATCATGATAGTAGCCAAAATGATTTTTATGATGGTATGCATAAAGTATCCTTTAACCTACTGAGGCTTCTTCCTTTTCAAACCAATTCAATTGTTCCCTTAGCTTCACAACTTCTCCCACGACGATCAATGCAGGCGTAGGTAACTCTTTTGCTTTTTCATAGATGTTTTCCAGTGTACCGATAACGGTTTTTTCTTCAGGTGTCGTGCCCTTGCTGATGACTGCCACAGGATAATCTGCGGGTTTGCCGATCTTGATGAGCATATGACAGATATGTCCCAGGCGATGCAAGCCCATCAGAAAGATGATCGTATCGTCAGTTTTGTAGTTTTCCCAAGGGATCTGAGAGTGGTCTTTGTTCTTGCTCTCATGGCCTGTGACAACACGAAATGAAACCGTTACACCCCGATGGGTAACAGGTATGCCCGCGTATTGGGGTACTGCGATAGCCGATGTGATACCGGGTATAAATTCAAATGGGATATCTCTTTGGCGCAGATAAATCCCCTCTTCTCCGCCCCTTCCAAATACCAAAGGATCACCGCCTTTGAGACGTACCACACACGCGTGTTTGAGAGCATTTTGGTAAATCACTTCATTGATCTCTTCCTGGGGCAGTGTATGATGCGAATCTTCTTTGCCGACATAGACAAATTCGCAGCCATCTTTCGCCTCTTTCAAAATCTCAGGATTTGCCAGACGGTCATAGATGATGACATCTGCTTTTTGGATGACGCGCAGTGCTTTGATGGTCAAAAGATCGATATCACCCGGTCCTGCTCCTGTGAGATATACTTTTCCCATTATTGACCATCCTTCGCTTCATAGATAAAGATACCGGAGGGGTGTTTGACTTGAAAGATATCACGTTCTAGCTCCCAATTCCTAGTGTCGATCACACTGACTTGATTGGCATCATTGACAGAGACATATAAATCCGGATAAAGATTTGACCACCTTACGTGCAGGACTTTTCCGGGAAATGTAAATGTTTTGATAATTTTGAGACTATTGGTGTCTACAATTTGAATAGAAGGAAAATCTTTTCCGCTGAAAGTGACCGCTATATACTTCTTGTCCGGACTTAAAGAGGTAAAAACAGGCAGTCCTTTCATGGTAATATTTTTGATAAAATTAAATTTTTTATCATAGACCATCACTTTATTGTCACCCACTGCAGGGATAAAAGTTTTTTCTTTACTCAAACTCCAAAAACCAAAATGTGGTACTTTCAAAACAGGTTTGTTATTGGCAGCTGTCACTTTAATCAATTTGTAAGTCATTTTATCCAGATCAATAACACCAAATCCTTTTGTCAGAAAAAATCCAACGATATAAGTATTATCCTGAATCATGGCATCAAAAGGCATCTTCCCGACATTAAATTCTTTATAGATTTTAAACTTCGGTTTTGCCTTACCAGCATTTACATCTTTTAGAATGGTCACTTTATCATTGTCCATCTGTGCAAAGATCAGGTAATCTTGGTCAATTTTGATCCCAACATTTTTTGATCCCGTTTTGATCTTTTGAATTGGTTGTAAATTTCTAGTCAAAATATCCACTGACTTGTCATCATAATTGGCTACAGCAATATAATTTTTTCCGATCACAAAACCTATGGCTGATTTGCTTGTTTTGTATTCTGCCTCTTTTTCTTCTGTGAGAGGGTTAAACTTGACAACATACCCATCCCGAGAGATTAAATAGCCATCTTTACCATCAAACTTGATAACACCATGATTCATATTGTGCATACCTTGCATGTGCCTTCTTGTCAAACCATCTTCTATAACGGCTACAGACGCACTTTCACGCTCCACTACAAATACTTTCTCTTTTACAGGTTTCACCGAACCAAACAAAAAGGCAGCCAACATCCCCATCAACAATACAATTTTCATACATTTACTCCCTTGATTTCATCTTCACTCAGATAACAAGACGGATCTTCCGCCCACATATCACCATATATCGCATACGCCCTGCTCCTGGATCCTCCGTTACAAATATCTATATAGTCACACTCACTACATTTTCCACTGATCTTTCTAGGATGAATACGCAATGTCTGCAACAATTCACTAGGTTCATTTGTCCAAATATCAGAAAAATCCTGATGAATGATATTGCCAATTATTTTTGGGAAAAAAGGATCTGGTTTTACATTGCCTTCGCTGTCGATATTGAGCAGTTTTCGACCGGCACTGTTACCACCCCACTCTATCAACTTTTGATGCATCGTCTCTTTTAGGTTTGGATACTTTTGGGAAAATCTTTCCAAAAAAAGTATGGCATCCTGTTCCATATTGCCCGTGACAATCTCGATATCTCTGCCCTGTTCATAATACTCAAATGCTTTGTCCAGGATATATTCTACAGCAGTTCTTCGCTGCTCTTTAGTCAGATCCATCTCCAAGTTTTCCAGTCCGCGTCCACTGTAAACCAAATGAGAGATATAGATTTTGGGGATATTCTCTTTTTCAGCCAATTCAAAAATAAATGCTAAATCATCATACGTCTCTTTGGTAATCGTAAATCGAATCCCTACTTTGGTATCATGATAGCTATTAAGCAGTCTGACCGCTTCCATAGACATCTTAAAAGAGCCTTCAAGTCCACGAAAATGATCATGCGTTTTTTCACTACCGTCGATACTAATCCCCACATAGTTAAAAGTATCTAAAATCTGTTTGGCATTTTGATGTCTGACATAGAGTCCATTGGTAGAAAGATAGGTAATGATACCCAGCTCTTTACATCGGGCAGCGATATCAAAAAGATCTTTTCTTGTCAGCGGTTCTCCGCCAGAAAAGATCAGAAATTTCACCCCATTTTCTTTCAACTTGGGAAGTGTTTGCATAATCATCTCAGTGGTGAGTGTATCTACAGCATCCAAGTCTGCCTTGGAATAACAGTGCAAGCACGAGAGATTACATCTGTTTGTAAAATTCCATATCACAATACTGCCATCTAGAACTCTGGCTTTTTTGCCTTCAACAACAGAGCTGATCAGATTTGATAGTCGAAACATTATTGGCCTTTTGATTTATAAGATAAGATATAAGAAGTGATCGCATCAAGTTCACTTTCACTCAGTTTAAAAGGCGGCATAGCATTTCGTTTATAGCCAAATAGTTTTGAGACGC
>JANTGR010000027.1 GCA_024762875.1 Sulfurospirillum sp. | reverse complement strand
ATCAAAAAGTGTGTTGCCAACCAAAGAATCAAAGTAAAAATAGCAAATTTTGCCATCACTCCAATGATATTGCCTATCTGGCATGAAGTACAGGAACGGTATTTTTTAGAGTCGGATAATCCAACAAAATAATAAGCGATGATCATCGGTATCATAGCCAGCAAAATAAAGTTATTGACATGATGGAGTGTCTGGCTGGTCTCTTTGGATACAAAGAAGTTGATCACTATCATGATAAATCCCACTATGAGCATTTTGATCATAAAACTGGAGAGATAATCTTTTTTCATGGGTTCTATGGGACAGGCTTCCAGGGATCCTTCTATGCCACTATCCTGCATTTTATTGGCGATATTTTGCTTCTTGCTGTCAGCCAGTTTTGTTGCAAATGAACCACCATAAATATAGTCAATCTTTCTTTGGATCAAGTATGAAAGTTTTCCATCCACATCCATCGAATGCTGGGCTCCCTGGGCATCCTGGTAAATCAATTTGATTTTCTCATAACGGGGCACGGTTTCAGTGACACCTGGCAGGTAGAGCGTCGTTTCGACTGAATCAACTCTGCCTTCAGAGCTGAGGATACGAGGATTGACAAGTTCCAGGTATGATCCATCCTCTTTTTTGATGACAACGACTGCTGCAGGTATGGCACACTGTATAGCAGCCAAACCTTCTGCATTGTGCGCTTCTATCGTGTCTTTTAGATTGATGATAATCTGAGCCAGCTTCGGGCCAAATTCTCTGACATCCGGAGAGGGGATCTCTATACGTTTATCGGGATAAACGACTAATTCTTCTACCATAGATCATCCTTTTTGATAATTTTAGATTATAGGTAAAAAATGATTTATTTTAGATAAAATTAGATAAACTTCGTGGATGAAAAAACGTGGCCTAGAAAAATTTAACAATTTGGTTGATGCATTGTCCGCATTGCCGACTGTCGGAAAAAAATCTGCTCTTCGATATGCTTATCATATGGTTTTACATGATTCTTTTGCGGCTTTAAAACTTTCCCATGCCATTGAAAATGCCGTTTCAAATATCAAAAGATGCAAACTCTGTGGCGGATTGAGTGAAGATGAGATCTGTGATATATGTTTTGACGATAGCCGCGACAGTGAGAAACTCTGTATTGTAGAGAGTGCCAAAGATATCTTTGTGATAGAAGAGGGTGCGATGTACACAGGCCGTTATTTTGTTCTGGAAAATCTGGATGAAGAGCAGCTTGAAAATTTAAAATCTTTGATAGAAGCGGGTGTAGGAGAGATAATTTTTGCTTTTACACCCTCTTTGGCAAATGATGGTGTCATCCTTTTTATCGAAGATAAACTCAAAGCTTATGATTTGAAATTTACCAAAATAGCGCAGGGCGTACCTACCGGGGTCAATCTGGAAAATGTTGATATGCTTTCTCTCTCAAAAGCACTTGATGACAGGGTCAAAGTATAGTCAAGCGTCGTAGCTTAAGAAGGTGAAAATGCTTTTTTCATAAAGGGCAGTATTTCCTCAAAAGTAAATCTATCATGATAGAAAAGAGCAAAGGCCAATACCCCCTGGTAGAGTAACATATCTGCACCATCTTTTACAGGGAGCTGAAATGTTTTGGCTTTTTTGAGAAAAGGTGTCTCTATGTTGTAGATAACATCAATAGCATACTTGCAATGAGAAAATAGATCTATCATGATAGATTCAGGAGCAGGAAGAGTCTCTTCTAGTAAGCCTGCGGATGTTGTATTGATGATGATATCATGATAGCTGCTTTTATAATGTTCCCAGTCATAGGTTTTAAACCCTTCAAAACTTTCAAGTCTTTTTGCCGAACGGTTCAGAAGGGTAACGGATATACCTTTTTGCTTCAGGATATAGGAGATGGCTTTTGCCGTACCGCCGGCACCCAGGATTAAAGCAGATTTGATCTCTCCAAAATCCTGCAAAGAACGGTAAAATCCCTCAGCATCCGTGTTGTAGCCAATCATATTTCCCTCTTCATTGATCAAGGTATTGACTGCACCAATTTCTTTGGCGATGCCGCGTACTTCATCACACTGTCCAAAGGCAGCTTCTTTGTGTGGTACGGTAACATTGGCACCATCAAAACTTTCCAAAAAGATTGTCCTTAATCTACAGGCACCCTCTAAACGTGTTTTGGTATAAGTGGCATCAAGCCCCAGACCTTCGATGGCAAATGTATGCATACGCGGAGAGATAGAATGCTCAACCGGATCACCGAAAATAGTAAATCGTTTACTGCTCATCGCTCAGTTCGCTCAGGGTACTCATCATGGCTGCCAGTTTATTGTGAACTTCAAGATATTCGAGTTCTTTTTGGCTGTCAGCAACAATACCGGCACCTGCTTGAAAGATGATTTTATCTTTTGTAATCAGTGCCGTTCGAATAGCGATGGCACTGTCCATATTGCCATCAAAACCAAAGTATCCTACTGCCCCGCTGTAAAACCCCCGTTTGATGCCTTCAAATTCTGCGATCAATTCCATCGCACGTATTTTTGGTGCACCTGTCATGGTTCCGGCTGTAAATGTTGCAGCAAAAAGATCAAACATATCATGTCTGCTATCTAGTTCGGCTTCTACATCACTGACCATGTGCATGACATGTGAATACTTTTCTACACGCATCATATCAGTCACTTTGACAGAGCCAGTTTTGGCAACTCTGCCAACATCGTTACGACCCAAATCAACCAGCATCAAATGCTCAGCACACTCTTTCTCATCAGCGAGCATTTCAGCAGCAAGCTGGGCATCTCTTTGGGGTGTATTGCCTCTTCTTCTGGTACCGGCGATTGGACGCAGTAAGATCTGATTTTCCTGAAGTCCTACCATCACTTCCGGAGAACTGCCGGCAATTGTAAAATCTTCAAATTCCAGTAAAAACATATAAGGAGATGGATTTTTACTACGCAAAAGACGATAAAAGGAGAGATGGTCAATGTTAGCCTCTTGGGTAAAGCGGTTTGCCATTAAAATCTGAAAGACATCACCGCTTTTGATCATCTCTTTGGATTTTTCGACCATGTCAAAAAATTGTTCTTTGTTATAGGCAAAACTTCCTTTTGTACTGTCAATAGCTGTTTTTTGAATGTATTGATAGGCATAAGGTTCTTTGAGATAGGTGATGATATCATCCAGTGATGCAGCCATATCACTTTGGGTGGTTAAGAGTGTCATTTTGTTTGATTTATGGGAAAAAGCAACAACGAGTTTTGGCCGGATGAGATCAATATCAGGGGTATGTAGATCATCTTGCAGTGCATCCATGCTTTTGTGTAAAACCGGTTCAAAAATCTTAACACTGTCATACCCGATAAATCCGATAAACCCATCAATAAATCCAATACCCAATTCTTTGGAGAGTGCCTGATACTTTTTTTGATCCAGCGCAGAATAATAATTCTTTAAGAATGTAAAAGGATCTTCGGTTAAAGTCTGTTTTTTACCGGCTGTATCAATATGTGTTGTTATATTATCATGATAGGTTAGGCGCTCTTTTGCCCCGATGAAGATAAAACTGTAGTTGCCTTCTTCGGTATTGATGGCACTTTCAAATAAAAAAGAGAGTTCCTGTGAAAATCTCTTTTTTAAGCGTGTATAGATAGCAATTGGTGTAAGTTGGTCAAAGAGAACCTGCTTATGTGTCAGCAATTATTTGATCCTGTAGATATAGGCACTAGGATTGATGTTGGCTTTGACTGAACGCAGTGCAGTATTTGCAGCACTACGCGTGGTATATGGTCCAACGAGTACTTTCTTGATCTTTTTACCTTTAATAGTCACACCATGCACGATATAGTCAAAGCCCGCTCTTTTGATTTTGGTTAAAAATCTCTTATCAGGAAATGATTTTGCAGTAGCACCAACCTGAATAAAATAACCACTAATACTTGGAATCATTGTTTCCGGAGCTTTACTGACAACAGTTTTTGTAATCACCGGTTGTTGTATTGTCTTAGGAGCTTTGATCTCTTCTTTGACGACTTGCACGACTGGCTTGATCTCTTGTGGTTTAACCTCTTTGACTTCTGGTTCTTTGATTTCTGGTGTGTTTGCTGCAACTTTTTCTTTAACTTCAGGCTCTTTGACTTGATCTTGCTCTTTCAGTTTTCTGACCATCTCTTCAAACTTGAGATCTGTTTCTGATGTCTCATCAATGATAGGCTCTTTTTTAAATAGATCCTCCGGTTTTTTCTCTGTATCCTCTTGGATGTCATCTGGCAGCAGGGTTTCAACACTTTCTCCTACTGAAGCGATATTTTCTTGAGGAGCCACATCAGAGTTATTTAACATTTTCATGATAATGAGAATGATCAAAAACAGCAGTATCATTGACGCAGCAGTTAAGAGCCATTTTTTGGTACTTTCTGTTTTTTTAGAACTTTTTTCCAATACGATATCACTTAAATCGTTGGTTCTTTCTTTCATCTGTTTTAATTTATCTTCCATGATTTTCTCCTCAATTTATCTATTTTTAATCATCGCTTACATATGTTTTGCCCATGAGGCTCCGCGTTCTTTTTCGTAGACTTTATAAGGGAGATTCAATATATTGAATTCCCTTGGTATATCCGGGTTGGGAAACATTTTCCATTCACGTGGGAGTTTCATTCCCAACTTGGCTGAAAGTGCTTTGGCGATCTGGTAACCTTCCTGTAAGGTAGTATGCCCTTTATGTACATAAAGGTGTAAATGACCAGGTGTTTTACTCTCATATGCTGTAAAGTTCAAAAAACCTTCTTCTCGCAACATGAGTTGTGCCCGGTGCCAAAACTTTTCTGTATTGCGGCCATTATAGTCAAAAACAATATTTTCAATCTTCTCTCTGTCGTTGATCAGCGAGTGGGCAACAACTATTTTACGTTCATCATGTTCATTCATGATAGAGCGGGAAAGAGGTTGATCGATACGTTCATATTTATCAAAGAACATACGCCCTTTGAAGTCTATCTTGTTGATTATCTTCTCTCGTTTGATGGCATAATGACTGTTTACCATTTTGATGAGTGATATATCAACATTGTACATTTGTGCTCCTAGTAAATTGCTCTGTCATAAATGACAAAATTTTGTGCCAAAGTTTTCATCTCGTCTTTTATTTTTGCATGTAAGGCACTATCTTCGATATTATCCAGAACATCTGCTATTTTGTTGGAAATGAGCTCAAACTCTTTTTCTTTCATACCTCTAGCTGTCAGTGCCGGCGCACCAATACGGATACCACTGGTGACAAAAGGACTTCTGGTTTCACCCGGTACAGTATTTTTATTGACTGTGATACCTGCATTGCCCAGTGCTGCATCAGCATCTTTTCCACTGAATGTTTTGTCTAAAAATGAAACAAGTACAAGGTGGTTGTCTGTGCCTCCACTGACGATGTCATAGCCTCTTTTAATGAGTACATCTGCGATCACTTTTGCATTGGCTTTGACTTGTTTGGCATAGACTTTCCATTCTGGTGCAAGATTTTCACCAAATCCTACTGCTTTACCGGCGATTACATGGACTAACGGTCCACCTTGGATACCAGGGAAAATGGCAGAGTTGACTTTTTTGGCAATCTCTTCATCATTGGTCATGATCATACCGCCACGTGGTCCTCTGAGTGTTTTGTGTGTTGTAGTTGAAACTACATCACAATGCGGGAAT
This sequence comes from Sulfurospirillum sp., assembly GCA_024762875.1. GTDB lineage: Bacteria > Campylobacterota > Campylobacteria > Campylobacterales > QNZT01 > JANTGR01. Next base: position 15,733 of record JANTGR010000027.1, on the reverse strand, counting down.
GGGCTAGGGTGTTCTCCTGCTGCTACCAAACCAGCAATATGGGCGATATCAGCAAATAAAATAGCACCGACTGCATCTGCAATTTCTCGAAACTTGGCAAAATCAATTTCTCTGGCATAGGCACTTGCCCCGCAGATGATCATTTTTGGCTGCACGATTTTGGCGATATCCATCACACGGTCATAATTGATACGACCATCCATCTCTACACCATAAAAAAAACTTGAATACGTTTTGCCCGATGAACTGACTTTGGAACCATGTGTCAAGTGACCACCATGACTGAGATCCATCCCGAGAATTTTGTCAAATGGCTTTAAAAGTGCCTGATAAACACCCTGATTTGCCTGACTTCCTGAGTTTGGCTGAACATTGGCAAATTTGCAGCCAAAAAGTTCACAGGCACGGTCGATTGCCAATTGTTCCACCTGATCAGCATATTCACATCCACCATAATATCTTTTGTATGGGTAACCTTCTGCATATTTGTTTGTAAATACACTTCCCATTGCTTCCATAACAGCCGGTGAGGTAAAGTTCTCACTGGCAATCATCTCTAAATGGTTGGTTTGTCTCTCTAATTCACCTTGAATAATTTCGTAAACTTTTGGATCTTGTTTTTCTAAAAAGTTCATTCCCCGTCCTCTTCTTTTTTTGTATTTGTGATTGGTTTCATTGCTGGAAACAGTATAACATCACGGATGGTGTGTTGATTGGTAAGCAGCATGACCAATCTGTCGATGCCGATACCTTGACCTGCAGTAGGTGCCATACCGTAACCCAAAGCATGACAATACTCTTCGTCCATTTCATGTGCTTCATCATCTCCGGCATTTTTATCTTCTATCTGTTTTGAAAATCGCTCATACTGGTCGATTGGATCATTGAGTTCATTAAAGCCGTTGGCAATCTCTTTGCCTGCTACAAAAAACTCAAACCGGTCTGCAATATCGCAATCTTCGTCACTTCTTCTTGCCAGTGGTGAAATCTCTACAGGGTAGTGCGTAATAAATGTAGGATTGATCAGTTTCTCTTCAACAAAATTATCAAACAACTCTACTTGCAGTTTGGGCACAGAGAGTGCGGCATCTGCTTCAAATCCATGTGCTGTCAAATAAGCCAGGATCTTTTCTTTGTCAGTGATGACATCTGCCGGGATACCACCGATTTTTACCAGTGATTTGGCCCACGGCACTTTAGCAAACGGGGTAGAAAAATCGATAATATGTTCTCCATACGGTAGTTGGGTAGGAAGATCAAGCTCGTTAAGCAGTCTTTCAAAAAGATCTTCAGTTAACTTCATCAAGTCTTTATAGTTATGATATGCCCAGTAAAATTCTATCATCGTAAACTCAGGGTTGTGGGTTGCATCCATTCCTTCATTTCGAAAGTTACGGTTTATTTCAAATACTGCCTCAAAACCACCGACTATGAGTCTTTTGAGATAAAGCTCAGGTGCGATTCTCAAAAACCGCTCAATTCCCAAAGCATTGTGGTGGGTAATAAATGGTTTGGCATTTGCACCACCGGCGATAGGATGCATCATCGGTGTTTCTACCTCCAGAAAACCTTTTTCTTCAAAAAAACGGCGGGTGATAGAGACAACGCGGCTTCTTGTTTTAAATACTTCTTTGACTTCCGGATTCATAATCATGTCAAGGTAACGTTGACGATAGCGTAGTTCCTGGTCTTGGAGACCGTGAAATTTTTCAGGAAGCGGCTTGATAGACTTTGTAGCAAGTTCCAGTGCTGTGACATGTAGGGAAAGTTCACCTGTCTTGGTGATGAAAGGAAATCCTTTTACCATGATGATATCACCGACTTCAATGAGCTTTTTGAAGACATCATTATAAAAACCTTCTGGAAGGTTATCTCTTGCAACATAAATTTGCAGTAAACCATCTGCATCTTCTATCTTGACAAAGGCAGCTTTTCCCATGATCCTTAAAAACTTGATACGCCCGCTCAATGTGGTTTCTTTGCTTTCATCTCTTTGAGGATCCAGTGATGAAACATAAGCGAATTTCTCTTTAAAGATACCGGTTGTCATCTCTTTTTGGATGTTGTGGGGATAAGGGTTTTTACCAGCTGTTTTTAAAGTATTGGATTTTTCAATCCGTTGTTGTTCATATTGATTATCAAATATCAACCTGTATGCTCCTAAGGTATTTTACCAACTATTTTGATGAAATCCTAAAATTTTATCAAATAGTCCGGCGAGTTTAAAGTGATAATAGTTTAGCTATTTTTTCCTGAATTTGTTCAATATTTCCTTACTCCTCTTGTGCTGGCGTTTCATTTATGATAGGAGCTGAACTGTCCTGCAGTTGGGATGGGTCTATTTTGACGATTTGTCCACCGACTTTTGTAAAGATAGGGTACATCATACTGCCTTCAAACATCTTTTCAACACTGGGTTTAAAAACGGGAATATTGCTCAAAACATAAATAATAACCGAGAAAATCAAAAATACTTTTGCCCCACCAACAGCAAAACCAAGAATACGATCAATCAAACCCAAACCACTTGAAGCAACGAGCTTCCCAAGCATGGCTCCAACTAAAACGGCAGCCAGCCAAAACGCAATAAGGGCAGCAATAAATCCAATAAGATAGAGGGAAGCTTTATTTTGTAGGTGCAAAAAGTTTACGTCGAGGTATTCTCCCAGCGGTTGTGCATAGTGTGATGCAACATAAATTCCACCAATGATGCCGATGAGACCAAAAGTCTCTTTGATAAAACCACGAAAAAGTCCTTTGATAGCTAAAAATAGAATGAGTGCAATCGATACGATGTCAAGTAGTGAAACGTTTTCCATAAGAGAATACCCTTTAAAATTTTATATTAAGGGCACCTCTAATAAACCTAGGATACTCATAATGGACTTTGAAAAGGTAAGATTTGCAAAAAGATTTTTGAAATCCTAGCTGTAGCTAAGATGAAAAAATATCTTTGTAAAGATTGCTTTTTCAAAGCCCACCCTGTGGGCATCACTAGCTTTTCCTTATGCGTCGTTACTCACTCTTGAATTAGCTATGGCTAGTCCTGCGAGCGAGTGCCTAGCCTAAGAAAAAGCTAGTAATGTTATGAGTACCTAGGTTTATTAGAGGTGCCCTTAGGGTATTATAGCAAAGAAGAATTAGAAGTTACAATTTTTACAGGCCGATTCTTCCTTTAAGTTCATCCGGCTGTGTTGAGATACGCAGAGCATCTTCTTTTTTGACAATATTCTTTTTGACCAACTCTTCTAATTTCTGTGTTTGTGTGATCATGCCGGTATTGGCCTGGTTTAGCTGCATTTGTGAATAGACCTGGTGGAGTTTTTGCTCTCTGATCAAGTTTCCTATTGCATGATTGTTGATCATGATTTCCTGCGCAACAGTTCTTCCTCCTCCATTTTTTGGCAATAGCATTTGCGAAATGACCGCAGTCAGAGAGATAGAAAGCATATTGGCAATCTGTTGCTGTTCACTTCCTTCAAAGGTATCGATTATTCTATTGATCGTTTGTACAGCTGAGTTGGTATGGAGTGTTCCAAAGACCAGGTGCCCTGTCTCTGCCGCAGTTAAAGCAGCTTCGATTGTCTCTTTGTCACGCATCTCCCCGATAAGGATGATATCAGGATCTTCACGCATCGCGTATTTGAGTGCGGATGCAAAGCTCTTGGTATCTTCGCCGACATTTCTGTGTGAGAAAAGTGACTTTTTGTTTTCATGGATAAATTCCACCGGATCTTCTACCGTGATGATATGTTTATGTTCAGTGAGGTTTACTTCATTGAGCAGGGCGGAGAGTGTGGTCGATTTACCTGAGCCTGTTGGCCCTGTCACCAAAATGAGTCCTTTTTCTCTTTTAATGATTTCTTTAAAAACATCGGGTGATTTCAAATCATCCAGCGAAGGGATATCTGTTGGAATGATTCTAAAAGCAGCAGCCAATTCATTGTTGAAGGTATAATAATAATTCCCTCTAAATCTTCCTACATTCGGGATATGAATCGCAAAATCGACTTCTTTGTTTTCTTCGAGATATTTTTTCTGTTTGTCTGTAATCAGGGTATAACACATCTCTTCGATCTTCTTACCGTCAAGTACAGCGAGATTAAGCGCGACTAGTTTACCGTCGATTCTGATTTGCGGCTCAGAACGGCTGACCAGGTGGAGATCAGAAGCACCGTGTGCAACAACATTTTTTAAGAGAGTATTCATATCCATCTCTCGTACAGGGGGTCTTTCTAGTGTGGCAGATTGCATTGTTTATCCTCTTGTTTTTTAAAATAGAAGGATAGACAATTCCTTCTATTCTATGATTTTTGGAACGATAAAGAAGCCGTCACTGCTCTTTGGTGCATGTTCTAAAATCGTCTTGATGATTTCAGAATCATTAGAGGGCACATCCTCTCTAAAAGGAGTGCCGCCCTCAATGGTAGTAAATGAAGCATCTTTATCATGTAAATCTAATTCACTCAGATTTTCAACAAAATCGACAATTTTGCCAATTTCTTGAATAGTAGAAGCTCTTTTTTCTTCTTCGATTTCCAAAGAAGTCAGTTTTTCGAGTTTTGCTAATAATGTACTATCAATTTGTGTCATGGTTTTTCCTCTGTTAAGGTATCTCTACAATTTTAGCTAAAGAGTATTAATCTTTAATGATATATGTGCTAAAGTAACTTTTATCATGATAAAAGGAAAATCTTTGAGTTTAAAAGAGAATGTTAACGCTATAAAAGAAGAGTTAAGTACCCAAGAGCAGTTTTTAGAAAGTGTGATCAAGGCTGAGGGATTTTGGAAAAAGTATAAAAATATCATCATCGCGGCAGTTGCTGTCATATTAATAGGGCTCATTGCAAAAGGTATAACAGGTTATATCCATACACAAAATATCATAACAGCCAACAAAGCATATAATCTATTGTTAAAAAACAGCAGCGATACAAAAGCATTGGCATTGTTAAAAAGCAGTAGCCCTGAATTATATAGTTTGTATCTATTCCAAAACAGTGCTCAAAAAAATGATCTTGCAGCCCTGCAAAAGAGCAAGAGTGAGATCAAAGATCCCATTTTACAGGAATTGCTGACATATCAAATCAACTCTTTGGATAATAAAATCACTGTTGCTGATACAGAAATAGCCAAGGATTTTGCACTGCTTCAGGAAGGATATCTACTGTTAAAAGCAGACAAGATAAAAGAGGCAAAAGCAAAATTTTCCCATATTGAAAAAAATTCGCCTGTACGTGGAGTTGTAGAACTTCTTAACCATTATCAGGGAAAATAGGATAAGGAAATATGAAAAATATTGTTCTTCTGCTTATCGCTGTATTGCTTCTGGGCGGTTGCAGCAGTAAAAGCAAATATCAGCCTGAGAAGGTGACCTCTACTCTAAAATATGATACCAGTCTGCATGCATCGCTTCGTGATGTTTCCAGAGAAGGTGCGACGTATAACAACGGCATGGTCATCAGCCAGAAAAGAGGCCTGCTCAAATTCAAAATAGATAAAAATTTTAGATTTATCTATGACAGCGGTCGTGCTATCTTGATAGCAGATAACACAGGTGCAGTAAAAATCGTTGCCAAAGGTAAAACACTTTTTGAACATCAATTTGATTTTGCAATCTCAAGTGCGGCTTTTAGAGGCAATATCATAGCGGCTGTACTGTCCAACAATACTTTGGTTTTATATGATATGAAAGCAAAAAAACAACTTTATGCTGAGGCGCTTGAACCGACATTTGCCAATGATGCCCGTCTGGCAAACCCTCTGTTTTTGAATGATTTGATCATTTTTCCCACACTCGATGGCAGACTGCTGGTGATGGATGGCAGAAAAAAAGTGATTCTGCGAGATGTGGCGATTTCAGATAAAGAACTTTTTAACAATGTTATTTTTTTAGAGGAACGAAACGATATCCTGGTAGCAGCGACCGCTTCAAAAGTGATCGTGATCAATCCACGTACCATCAAAACGATGCGCATTGATGTCAAAGATATCATTTATGACAAGCAGGCTGTTTATATCTTTACCAAAACAGGCAAGGTGATTTTAACAGACCTCGATCTCAAAGTCCTGAAAGAGAAAAAGTTTCCATTTGCAATGTTTTCAGCGGTGATGCGTGCCAAAAAGATCTATGCAGTTGAAAAAAGCGGTTATGTGATAGAGATGGATAAAAACCTGGAAAATGTCAAAGTCCATGCTTTGCAAAATGAGATCAGTAAACCAGTCTTTGCGTTTAGAGACAGACTCTTTTTGGGTAGTGAATTTATCAAGCTAAAATAGTATGTCAGATGCCCTGGAAGCGTTTTTAGAACATATCATGCTCATCAAAATGCAAAGCCGGGCAACGGTAGAAGCGTATAAAAATGACTTATTGCAGTATGAAGCATTTTTGGAAAAAGATGTCATTGACTCATCGACAGAAGAGTTGATCTCTTTTTTGGCAAAGATCAAAAACAAACGCACCCTCAATCGTAAACTTTCGGCGATTAACTCTTTTTTTGATTTTTGTGTGAAGTCTCATTTTATAGCAGATAAACCAAATATCAAAATTGCGAAAATTCCTAAAAACCTGCCAAAATTTATGGAATATGATCAAATCATGCATGCTGTCTCTCTCATCGATACCTCTAACTGGCTTGGGATGCGGGATGCGGCTTTTTTGCTTTTTTTGTATGCTTCCGGTACGCGGGTGAGTGAAGCGATCAACGCCACAAAAAGTGATTTGCAAGATGGAGAGTGGCTGAAGATCCGCAATGCCAAAGGTGATAAAGAGCGTTTGGTACCTTTGGCACCAGCTGCGACAGAAAAACTCTATGCGTATCTCAATGCACGACCCTTTGTGGATGATATGTTGTGGCTCAACTATCAGGGGAAAAAGATGAGTAGAATAACTGCCTATAAAATCACGCAAAAATATCTGGGAGTTTCGCCGCATATTTTGCGACACTCCTATGCTACGGCACTCATCCTGGGTGGGGCGGATCTGCGTGTGGTGCAAGAGCTGCTGGGGCATGTTTCTATCGATACGACGCAGATCTATACCCATCTGCATCGTGAAGATTTGGCACAGACACTGCATGCATATCATCCTCTCTCAGAGGGACAATGAAAAGGAGAAGTGCGATATGAAAGAAATTGTTGAGTGCTTAAGAGTGAAAAACTATCTATTCAAGAAGCTTGTCATGATAGATACAAAAGCACTGCAAACACGTAAAAAGATCGCCGTGTATGAAGGTGTGGATTTTGAGAGTAATTATGCAGCGATCTTTTCATTGAAACAAAAAAGCAGATTTTTACGCAAAGATGCAGATGTGATTGAACTTTTATATGACAGGCTGAAAGTCCTGCAAGACCACAACTATAAAAAGAAGATTTTGCTGTATGATATGCCTTTTTGCTCCAAAGCCCAAAAGCAGATGAAAGAAGCGGGATGGAGACTGATCAATGCTGCTGTATGATATAGGCAATACCAATATCAAAATCTATCAAGATGGTCAAATAAAAAGTATCAAAGCGACAGAGGATGTTTCCTTCGCTCGTGAGAAGTTTTACTATATCTGTGTCAATGCTCTCTATCATGAGAGATTAAAAAGTCTGGACCATGCTGTCAATCTAGCTCCATTTATCCATCTAGATACAGGATATAAAGGCTTGGGCATCGACAGGGCCATAGTGTGTAAAGCTGTGCCGCACGGAGTGATTGTCGATGCCGGATCTGCCATCACTGTGGATGTGATGCGTAAGGGAAGACACATGGGTGGATTTATCACATTGGGGCTTTATAGTTTTGAGCAAAGTTTCGCTACTATATCGGATGCGTTAATCTATGAGACAAATGAGAACATAGATTTGGATAAGTTACCGCAAAATACCCAGGATGCGCTTAACTTTGCTACTTTTCAGGCTATAGTCGGTGGTATTGATGCAGTCAGAAGTGATTTACCGCTGATATTTTGTGGTGGAGATGGTAAGAAGTTGGTGCATTTTTTCAAAGAGGCCAGCTATCATGAAGGGCTGGTATTTGAGGGGATGAAAGAAGTGATTAAGGAGAGTGGATGTTAACTGTTGCGTTGCCAAAAGGGCGGATTGCTGAGCAGACTTTGGAACTGTTTGAGAAAGCCTTTGGAGAGAAAATAGTTTTTGAAGACAGAAAGTTGATTTTAGAGACAAAAGATTTTAAATTTTTACTGGTCAAAAATCAGGATGTTGCCGAGTATGTACTGCATCAGGCAGCAGACATCGGTGTAGCAGGTTTGGATATCCTGGAAGAGCGGGAGTTTGATCTGGTGAAGTTACTTGATCTGGGATTTGGAAGATGTAAAATCTCTGTAGGGATGAAAAATGAAGATAGCCTGGATATCAATGCACCGGAAATCACCATCGCTACAAAGCTTGTCAATATCACCAAACGTCACTTTGCCAAAAAAGCGATGGCTGTAAAAGTCATCAAACTAAACGGATCTATAGAATTGGCTCCACTGGTGGGGCTATCAGATGCCATCGTCGATATCGTAGAAACAGGTACCACGATGAAACAAAACGGGCTCAAAGTGGTAGAGGATATCATGGATTCATCTGCACATCTCATCGCCAATCCCAACTCGCTTATATCCAAAAAGGGTGAGATTCTAGCACTTTATCAGCAGATAAGTGCTATTATAAATGACTAATTTTTAAATAGTTTTATTATAAAGGTTTATCATGAAAGGCATCATCCTAGCAGGAGGGTCTGGCACCAGACTTTATCCGCTCACCCAGGAAGTGATAAAACAACTGCTTCCCGTCTATGATAAACCGATGATTTACTATCCCCTTTCAGTACTGATGTTGGCAGGTATTCAGGAGATTCTCATCATCTCTACCCCTGAAGCACTGCCGCAGTTTCAATCGCTCTTTGGTGATGGATCCCGTCTGGGACTGAAACTCTCTTATAAAGTACAGCCAAGCCCTGATGGACTGGCACAGGCATTTATTCTAGGAGAAGAATTTATAGGAAATGATGATGTCTGCCTCATCCTGGGAGATAATATCTACTATGGACATGGTTTGCCCCAGATGCTGAAAAGAAGTAAACAAATTGTCAAAGAAGATAAAAAGTCTGTGATATTTGGCTACTATGTGACTGATCCCGAACGCTATGGCGTGGCAGAGTTTGATGAAAAAGGTAAAGTAATCTCCATAGAAGAAAAACCCCAATATCCAAAAGGTAACTATGCCGTCACAGGACTCTACTTTTATACTAATGATGTGATACAAATAGCCAAAGAGATAAAACCAAGTCAGCGTGGTGAACTGGAAATTACCGATGTCAACAGAGTCTATCTCGAATATGATGCCTTGCAGGTAGAACTGATGGGAAGAGGCTTTGCCTGGCTGGATACCGGTACCCATGAAAGCCTGTTAGAGGCAAGCAACTTTATCCAGACGATCGAAAACCGCCAAGGACTGAAAGTCTCCTGTATCGAAGAGATAGCCTACGAGATGGGATATATCCAAAAAGAAGATTTAGTGAAACTAGCACAACCACTTAAAAAGAACCAGTATGGAAAGTACCTGTTAAGACGTGCCAATGAAGGAGTCGTAAAACGATGACATTTACCAGAACAGCTATACCCGATGTGATTATGATAAACCCGACTGTACATGGGGATGAGAGAGGATATTTTATAGAGACATTTAGAGCTGATAAACTAGAAGCATTTTTAGGCTTCAAAGTCAATTTCTGTCAGGACAATGAATCCAAAAGTACACAAGGTGTCCTAAGAGGTCTGCACTACCAGCTCCCCCCTCATGCCCAAACTAAACTGGTGCGTGTGATAGAAGGCGCTGTACTGGATATCGCAGTGGATATCCGAAAAGGTTCTCCTACCTTTGGTGCACATGTGAGCGTAGAACTTACAGGGGAAAACAAACGACAACTCTTTATTCCCAAAGGCTTTGCCCATGGGTTTTTAGTACTGAGTGAGAGTGCTACCTTTGCCTATAAAGTAGATAATTACTATAGTCCAGAGTGTGATAGAGGTATCGCCTTTGATGATGAAACAATAGGAATAGACTGGAAGATAGAAAAAGCAAAACTACAACTCTCTCTCAAAGATACCAAACAACCACTGCTAAAAGAGGCGGATCTGTTTGACTACTGTAAGGATCTGTATGTCTAATATCCTAGTGACAGGCAGCAGCGGGCAGTTAGGCAGTGAGATAAAAGAACTCTCGCCTGAGTATCATGATAGCTTCACATTTACAGATAGAACAAGCTTGGATATCACCGACAAAGAAGCATTAGACCATATCATAGAAAAAGAAAATATCGACACTATCATCAACTGCGCGGCCTATACAGCGGTCGATAAAGCAGAAAGTGATGAAGCCAATGCCGATAAGATTAACCACAAAGCAGTTAAAAACTTGGCCAAGATAGCTAAAGAGAAAGAAATTAAACTCATCCACATCTCCACAGATTATGTCTTTGACGGCAAACACTATAAGCCTTATGTAGAAAATGACCAAACCAACCCTAACGGTATCTATGGAAAAACAAAACTGGCAGGAGAACAAGCCATCCAGGAAGTCGCTCCTAAAAATACTATCATGATAAGAACATCATGGGTTTACAGCAGCTATGGAAAAAACTTTGTCAAAACCATGTTAAACCTGGGTAAAACCAAAGAAAAACTCACGGTCATCAATGACCAGGTAGGTACACCCACTTACGCCAGAGATTTAGCTAAAGCGATCCTGGACATCATCCCACAGATAGATAATGATAAACCAGAAATATACCATTATTCCAACGAAGGGGTGCTCAGCTGGTATGACTTTGCCAAAGAGATTATGAAGATGGCAAAACTAGCGTGTGAAATAGCGCCGATAGCGACTAAGGATTATCCAACCCCTGCAACCAGACCACACTTTAGCCTGTTAAATAAATCAAAGATAAAAGAGAGATACAATGTAGAAGTACCCTTTTGGAAAGATTCTTTGTATGATTGTTTAGTGAAGATGGGAGAGAAGCGATAATGAAACAAAATAAATTGTTTGTAAAAAACATTACAGTTTCATTAATGAAGATAGATATAGATGATTTTATTTCTCTCACAGATATAGCAAGAAGTAAAAACCCTGATGAACCAAAAGATGTCGTTAAAAATTGGCTGAGAAGTAAAAATACTATTGAGTTTTTAGGTCTTTGGGAGACGATTAACAATGATAAATTTAAAGGGGTCGAATTCGACTCCTTTAAAAATGAAGCAGGCTCAAACAGCTTTACGCTATCACCTACTAAATGGATAGAAAATACAAATGCCATAGGACTAGTTTCAAGAGCTGGTAGAAATGGCGGAACATTTGCCCATATAGATATCGCTTTTGAATTTGCTAGTTGGGTTAGTGCAGAATTTAAATTATATCTGCTTAAAGAGTTTCAAAGATTAAAAAATGATGAAATACAGCGTGAGCAGTTAGGATGGAATCTCAAAAGAAACATAGCAAAAATAAATTATAAAATTCATACGAATGCTATTAAAGAAAATTTAATACCGCAGAAACTGACGGCAAGTCAGAGAACATTTGTATATGCAAATGAAGCAGATATGCTTAATGTATCATTGTTTGGTACTACTGCAAAACAATGGAAAAAAAATAATCCAAAACTAGAAGGTAATATAAGAGACTATGCTAGTGTGGAGCAACTGGTGGTATTGTCAAATATGGAAAGTATGAATGCAGAACTTATAAAAAACAATATCTCCAAAGAAGAGAGGATTCAAATACTTAACGATATGGCTATTAGCCAATTAAAATCAATCACTAAGTCAAAAAATATAGCTTTATTGGAGAAAAAATAATATGAAATCGATTTTGCTAACGGGAACAGCGGGCTTCATAGGATCTAACTTTGTTCCATACTTTTTAGAAAAGTATCCAGACTATCACTTAGTCAACCTGGACTTGCTCACTTATGCAGGAGATGAAGCAAACCTAAAAGAGTGTGCTGACAATCCACGCTATACTTTCATCAAAGGGGATATCTGCGACAGAACCTTAGTGCAAGAGATATTTAAAAAGTATGACATCCAAGGTGTTATCCACTTTGCAGCAGAGAGCCATGTTGATAACTCCATCAAAAATCCGGGAGTCTTTATAGAGACCAATATCAATGGCACTTATACCTTGGTAGATGTGGCTAAAAACTACTGGATGGCAAAACCTTTTGTCTATCATGATAAGTATAAGGCGTGTAGATTTCACCATATATCAACCGATGAAGTGTATGGCACATTGGGTGAAGAAGGACTCTTTACAGAAGAGACACCTTATGCACCAAATTCTCCCTACTCAGCAAGCAAAGCGAGTAGTGACATGATCGTGCGAAGCTATCATCATACCTTTGGACTAAACACTGTCATCACCAACTGTTCTAACAACTACGGTCCAAAACAGCATGATGAAAAACTGATTCCTACTATCATACGCAATGCCCTGCAAGGAAACCCTATCCCCATCTACGGAGATGGTAAAAATATCCGAGATTGGCTCTATGTGCTAGATCACTGTACAGGTATAGATATAGCCTATCATGATGGTAAAGCAGGAGAGACTTATAATATCGGTGGAAGAAACGAGAGGGATAATCTCTATATCGTCGATAAGATCTGTGAAATCCTTGATGAAAAAGTACCTAAACAAGCAAGCTACAAAGAACTCATCACCTTTGTCAAAGATAGAGCAGGGCATGACAGACGCTATGCGATAGATGCGACAAAGATAGAAGAGAAGCTTGGCTGGAGGGCGGCGGAAAATTTTGAGAGTGGTATACTTAAAACGATTGAATGGTATTTGGAGAAGTATGAATCTTAGACTTTTATATTCACTTACTAAAAATGACTTTAGACAAGAATACCTGGGGTCTTACTTGGGGATAGCTTGGGCCTTTATTCAGCCTGTTATTACAGTGCTGATATTTTGGTTTGTTTTTCAGGTGGGATTTAAAGCTAAACCAATCAATGATGTTCCTTTTATTTTGTGGCTTATTTCTGGAATGTTTCCATGGTTTTTCTTTACCAATGCTGTTGGTAATGCAACTCATGCTGTTACTGAAAATGCTTATCTTGTTAAAAAAATAGTTTTCCAGGTGGGTTTTTTACCACTTATTAAAATATTTTCTGCACTTGTTGTACATCTTTTTTTTATCGTCTTTATGTATGGGTTGTTTATGGTATATGGCTATAGTTTTAATCTGTATTGGTTGCAAGTTTTTTACTATCTTGGTGCGATGATAGTGCTTATCCTAGGTATCTCATATATCACTTCTGCTGTTGTGATATTTTTCAAAGATATGGGGCAGTTGGTGATGATGTTGCTGCAATTTGGATTTTGGTTGACGCCTATATTTTGGTCGATTAATATGATTCCTGTCAAATACCATTGGCTCATCAAACTAAATCCTCTAGTCTATATCATTGAAGGGTATAGAGATAGTATGATAGAGCATGTATGGTTTTGGCAAAAACCCCAAATGACACTTTATTTTTGGGTGGTGACGGCTATCATGGTAGGTGTGGGGTGGCACACTTTTAGAAAACTTAGACCTCATTTTGCGGATGTGTTGTGATGAGTGATATCGCTATAAGTGTTAAAAACCTCACCAAGGTCTATCACCTCTACGACAACCCCAAAGATAGACTCAAAGAGGCACTGAATCCTTTTAAAAAGTCTTATCATCATGACTTCTACGCTCTCAATGATGTGAGCTTCGAGATCAAAAAAGGTGAAACAGTTGGTATCATCGGTAAAAATGGTGCAGGGAAATCAACACTGTTGAAGATGATAACAGGCGTGCTGACACCTACGGGTGGCAGTGTAGAAGTAAATGGAAAGATAGCTTCACTGCTGGAACTAGGGGCTGGATTTAATCTTGAGATGACCGGAATGGAAAATGTCTATCTTAACGGAACTATCATGGGATTCTCCAAAGAAGAAATGGATCAAAAAGTAGATGCTATTTTAGAGTTCGCAGATATAGGTGCATTTATTGATCAACCAGTAAAAATGTATAGTTCTGGGATGTTTGCTAGATTGGCTTTTTCTGTGGCGATCAATGTTGAGCCGGATGTGTTGATAGTTGATGAAGCATTGAGTGTTGGCGATATGGCGTTTCAGTATAAATGTTTTATGAAGATGAAAGAGATAAAAGAGCAAGGTACAACCATTGTATTAGTAACACACTCAATGTCTCAAATTTTAGATAACTGTGATAGGGCAATACTTATAAATCAAGGACTGTTGATAGAAGATACATATGATATAAAACATGTTGTTGCAGAGTATGAAAAAGTTATTAGAAATATTAGTCTTGTTTCAGAGGGTAAAGAAGAGGTCTCAAAAATTGAGATTGATATAAAAGATTTTACTGTGCAGAGCAATAAAGATGTAGAAGAAAAAAGATTTGGTACGCATAGAGCTATCATCAAAGAGGTTTTTATAACAGATACTTTAGATGGCTATAGTGATTCTCCTAGTATAGAGAGTGGAAAGAGTGTATTTATTAGGTTTTATATACTCTCAAAAGAAGATATAAGTGATATAGTTTTGGGCGTATCATTGAAAAAACCCGATTCTTCGGATATATGGGGTGATAATAACCTTTTTGCACAAAAGAGTCTCAGTTTAAAAAAGGGGCTTAATCAAATCACTTATGAATTTACTTGCAATATAACAAGAGGAGAATATCTTCTTTTTTGTGGACTAGCAACATTTAATGCAGATACTAGAGAAGAACTAGATCAGAGATGGCCTATCAAAAAAGTAATAGTCCAAAGTAAGCGGGAAGCTGTTGGCAATGTATATGCCCCTATAAGTATTATACTATCATGATAGTTTCATAATGAGTCTAGCAAAAAGAAATGCAGGGTTAGACTATTTTAGAACGTTAGCAATCGCTTTTGTTTTACTGTCTCACTCTAGGCATATTTTTACTTATATAGATGGTGTAAACTGGTGGATATTATCGGTTGGTGGATATTTGGGTGTTGAATTATTTTTTGTATTAAGTGGCTTTTTGATTGGTAGGATATTGATAGAAAAAGTTTTAGTAGTTGAAAATAAAATAGTTGCTTTTAAAAGCTTTATGATAAGACGATGGTTCCGAACTTTACCTTTATATTATTTCATATTATTTGTGTATGTCTTAGTTGTTTCACTACAACAGCAAAGCATATTTTTTTCTTGGAGTCATTTGCTTTTTTTGCAAAACTTTGATTCTGAAGGATTAAAGTTTTTTGCGGTCTCTTGGAGTTTAAGTGTTGAAGAGTGGTTTTATCTTTGTACCCCTATACTATTATTAATAGTAATGAATTTTTTTGGTAAAACTAAGAGTCAAAAGATATTCCTAGGGATTGTATCCTTGTTGGTAGTCATTCTATTTGTAAAAATTAGTTTAGTTTATATCTATCCTGAGTGGAGTTGGACAGATGTAAGAAAAAATATCTTTCTCAGGTTTGATTCTCTTTTGATTGGTGTTATGGTAGCATACATGCAGAATTACCATATTGAAAAATTTAATTTTTTAGGTAGTAGAAAAGCTTTGTTAGGTGGGATGCTTTGTATGTTGGGTATGATTGCTTGGTACTATCATCAAGGAGATAGTGGATTAAATGGTGACTTTTTTTCTAAGTCTTTAATGTTCCCAATAACTTCTGTTTTACTATCGGTAATCATGATTTATTTTTATTTT
>JANTGR010000026.1 GCA_024762875.1 Sulfurospirillum sp. | reverse complement strand
GAGTTTGATGCATTTAGTCTGGAAAGTTGTATTGTACGTTATCCCAATATATCGGGCCTGTTTTTAAATTATTTTGTGGCGAAGTTTGATCCTGCTTTGAAAGAGAGGGAAAAACAGGTCAAAAGTGTCAGCAGGGATATAGAAGAAGCATTTAAAGCGGTTGAAGATATCAATGACGACAGGATACTCAAACTACTTTTTCAGATATTGCAAAGTATCGTCAGAACCAATTATTATAAACTGGATGATACATTGGCTCTGAAAATTGATGTCACAAATCTGCGTGTACATTTGAGGGGAATACAACCGCATATCGAGACCTTTGTCTATGCGCATGATATGAGTGGAACACATCTGCGCATATCCAAAGTATGCCGGGGCGGGATCAGATGGAGCAATCGTCTGGCGGATTTTCGCACAGAAGTGAAATCATTGATGACTACTCAGGAAGCTAAAAATGCTGTGATTGTTCCCAAAGGCGCAAAGGGCGGTTTTGTGATTTTTAAAGATACCAGTGCTATAACGATGGATGATTTTACAGGGTATTATACACGATTTATCAATGCCCTGCTGGACGTAGTTGACAATCAAAAAGATGGCAAAATTGATCGTGACAGGATGATTGTATCGTATGATGGAGATGACAGCTATTTTGTAGTGGCAGCAGACCGGGGGACGTCAGGTATGAGTGATATCGCCAATACGATAGCCCAGAAGAGAGGTTTTTGGCTGGATGATGCTTTTGCCTCCGGTTCAAGCACAGGATATCATCATAAAAAGCTGGGTATAACTGCAAAAGGAGCTTTGAAAGCCACACAGCGTTTTTTTATAGAAAAGGGTGTTGACTTTTACAAAGAGCCTATTTCGATCGTCGGTGTGGGCTCGATGAGTGGAGATGTGTTTGGTAACGGTATGCTTGAGAGTAAGCAGTTCAAACTGATTGGGGCGATCAGCCATGACGAGATATTTGTTGATCCTGTGCCAGATATAAAAGAGGCTTATGCAGAAAGAAAACGTCTTTTTGGATTAAAGCGCGGTAAGTGGTCAAACTATGATACAAAAAAGATTTCAAAAGGAGGGGGCGTTTTTCGTCGTGCTGCAAAAAGTATCCTTTTGAGTGATGAGATAAAGCTATTGCTGCATACCAAAAAACAGCATATGAGCGGGGAAGAACTTGCCAAAGCACTGTTGCAACTCTCTGTTGATATGCTCTATTTTGGTGGAGTGGGAACCTATATCAAATCCAGCAATGAAAGTAACATAGCCTTGGGGGACAAAGAGAATGAATATGTACGTATTGATGCACAGGAAATCAATGCCTATTGTATTTGTGAGGGAGCAAACCTGGCTTTGACGATGCCCGCAAGAATAGAGTATGCTTTGACTGGCGGCAAGATCAATCTAGACAGTATCGATAATTCAGCGGGTGTGGATACGAGTGATCATGAAGTCAATCTAAAGATTCTGCTAAATGGGCTCAAAACAAAATCTCTTATCAATGAAGAAGAGAAAAACAGTACATTGCAGGGTATCAGCGAGTTTGTTACTGGATCGGTTTTGTGGACAAACTATCTGCAGTCTCTTTCGATTTCACTGGATCAGATACGTTCTGCAACACAAATAGAGTACTTTAAAAAGTCTTTGGTTGTTCTGGAAAAAAATATGGAAATTTTTAAAAGAAGCTCTTTTAATATACCAAAAGAGAGAGACTTTGATGAGGTTGTCGATGAAAAGGGACAAATTATCCGTCCGATACTGGCTACCATGACACTGTATGCCAAGATATTTATACAGGATATTTTGAACAATGATGGTCATCTCTCAGATAGCTTTTTTGACCGGTTTTTATTTAAATACTTCCCAAAATCTTTTATCTCTGTCTATGAAGATGAGATTCGTACCCATCCGCTTAAAAATGAAATCATGTCTATGATCATCTCCAATAAAATCATCAATAATGCCGGTGTTACTTTTATCGCTGATTATGAAGAAGTGGACAAAGATAAGTTTATAGGAAAAATCAAAGCCTATCTTGTCACCAATCAACTTTTTGATGCCAATGACATCCGCTATGAGATCTATAGAAGTGACTATACTGTGGCGGCCGATAAACAGTATGAAATGCTGTTAAAGATAGAAAGCAGGATTGCTTTTAATTTGCATGAGTTTTTACAAAGTTTTACAGTGGGTGATGTCAATATATCACCGATGCTGGAGTATAAAAACAAAGTATGTGAAGTGGTAAAAACTCTAAAAGACAATGCACCTGATACCATCAAAGAACAGGATAAAATCAATGATTTCTTTAAAGAGCTTAACTATATGAAATATATATTTACAATATTAAAGATCAAAAATACGATGGACTTCCCTTTTTCTGATATAGTTGTACTGTTTTACAAGGTGATTGAGAAGTTGGAAATAGACAGACTGGTAGGCATGCTTGAAAGATTGCATACTGTCCGCAATGAAGATGAAAATGAAAAGATTATGATCAATCAGTTTGGACAGCTTTTAGATAAAACTTCTTCAGATATCACCAAGTCAATTTTGCATTTCATTCGCAAAGATGAAGATATAGACAGTGCTATTGAGGACTATTTTGTCAGAAACGGTTTTGATATCACGGCTTATCATCTGCAGCTAGAGAAGTTGGAAGAGAAAGAGACATTAAACATTACAGATTTATCTGTGATAGTCAATGAACTGATTTTAGTGAGAGAGCAATCATATTAAAGTGATTGCTCTTTTTTTACCTTAGGCTTTTTTACTAAATTGCTCACTGAGTGAAGAAAAAAAGTTTTTGATATCCCGAGATGCCTCCATTGCCAAAGTTTCAAGTGAAGCTTTTGATTCGGCAATTTCATGTGAAACTTTTTTCCTGTTCTCCTCTACAAAATCTTCTGCTTCCATTTTTGCCAGATGTGCTCTTAAGGCAGCAGTATCCAGATCAGTTTCCTTTTTTTCCTGCACTTTTTGCGCAAATTCTGTAGCTGTCTCTTTTATCGAAGCGAGTTTTTCTTTTACTTCTATCACTTTTTCCTCTGCCTGTTGTTTAAGCTCCGGAGATTTTTCAGTCACTTTATCTTTTGCTTCGCTCAGCTCATCTGTCACTTTGGCAAAACTTTTTTTCATATCCTGCCACAATTCACTGACTTCATGAGTAAAATCAGCACTCACATCTTCTACTTTTTTTTCAATGTCGCTAATCACCTCTTTAGAACTTTGCACCAGTTTGTCAAACTCTTTTTCCATCATAGCCTCCTTGATTTTTGATACTTATATTATAGCATATATTTGAAAAGAGGTGCATGACTTAAGTGAGATAGTTTGTATCATGATAAATATTGCCAGTTAAAAATATTTTCATAATTGTCGATATCCCTATAAATCTTCTATTTTCAAGGATATCTATGTTAAAGAAAACATTACTTTCAACAATCGTAGTTTCCACCTTGCTTTCAGCTGGATCATTGTTTACACCGCTTCCGCAGGATAGTAAATATGACAAAGCAGAAGCAGCATTGGGAAAACAGCTCTATATGGATACACGACTCTCAGGAGATGGTACTGTTGCCTGTGTTAACTGCCATGAACTATCCATGGGTAGTGGTGTTGATGGGCTTCCTACTTCCACAGGGATACGAGGACAAAAAGGGCCAGTCAATGCACCTACAGTCTATAACGCACGTTTTAATTTTGTGCAGTTTTGGGATGGAAGAGCCGCAAGTTTGCAAGATCAGGCTGCTGGTCCTGTAGAAAATCCACTTGAAATGGGAGCAAAATTTCCAGAGGTGATCAAGCGCCTTAAAGAAGATGAAAATTATGTCAAACTTTTTCAAGAACTTTATCATGATGACATCACAAAAGAACATATCACCCATGCCATAGCCGAATTTGAAAAAGCACTTGTGACACCAAACTCAAAGTTTGATCAATTTCTAAGAGGTGATCAAAATGCACTCAATGATATGGAAAAAAAGGGCTTTAAATTATTCAATGATAAAGGTTGTGCGGCTTGTCATAATGGTATCAACCTAGGTTCCAACCTCTATCAAAAGGCGGGAATCTTTGAAAAATTTCCGGAGACTGATAACTTTACAGGAAGATATGCCCTCACAAAAGATGAAAAAGATAAATATTTTGTCAAAGTACCCACACTGAGAAATATAGCACGAACAGCACCTTATTTTCATCATGGAAAAACACCTGATTTAAAAACAGCGGTGATGCAGATGGGATACTATCAACTGGGAATCACTATCACACTTGAAGAGGCAGATGCTATCGTAGCATTTTTGAAAACATTAAACGGGGAGGTACCTGAAATTGCTAAGTAAAAAAACTAAAAATGTCCTAGTACCAATAGTACTATTGGTGATCATGAGTGCTTCGATGTTTTACATCAACAATACATTTTCAATGATGCATGATAATAAAAAATCATTAGAATTGGTACAAGAATTAGAAATTATCGATACTGAAATAAATGCTATTTACAGTGCTAACCTGGGAAAGATAAACTTTGATAGAAGTATAGAACTTACCCAACTTTTTGCACAAAAGTTACAGCGTTTAGAAGAGAAAATCGACAAAGCGCAATTTCAATCTTCACTAGATAATATCCATAATGCCTTTATTCAGGAAAAGAAACGGCTCAACAGGTACAAATCACAAAATGCAGTTGCTGGAAATTCACTGCGGTATATCATAGACCTCAATAGACAAATCAATACTTTTGCAAGTCACAATACCCTCACACCAACACAAAAAGAGATAAAAGTAAAAGCCTTATCCCTGATCTCTGACATAATGTCCATCAGTATGAATCCATTAAGCAATGACGCGTTAACACAAGCCAACATAGCGATACTCAAATCTTACAAAAGTGATGATGGTTTTTCGAACCTGACAAATATCTTGGCTGTGCATGCAAATATGCTCCTAGGAACAAAAAAATCGCTAGATGGTTTACAAAATGCACAAGAACAAAAAGTACTTTTGCATGCCCTTGAAAATTTTAAAACGGATGTAGAACGCTTTACCCAAAACAAAGAAAAGCGACAATTTTATATTTCAATGGCTGCTTTTGCTGTTGTCTTTATGGCATTTTTAGCATTTTTACTCATCAGTAGAAACTTTGTGGTCAATTCTGTACAAACACTTGGAGATATTGCACGTAATCTTGCTGAGGGAGATGGAGATCTGACAAAAAAAATCCATTTGGATAAAAACAATGATCTCTATGAGGCGGCAAATGATATCAATAAATTTATAGAAAAAGTGCGTGTAGCTATCGCTGAAGCAAAAGAGAGTTCACACAGAACAAAAGAGATAGCCAATATCTTGTCACAAAATTCTCAAGATATCAAAGAGCGGGTACAACATGAGTCTACTATCTTAAATGACAATGCATCAGAAAATCAGGCACTGGAACTTTTGCTCGACTCATCTATCGATAAAGTGCAATCAACCAACGCTGATATCAAACAAGTCAATGAGAAACTGGAACTTGCAGGTTCTGAAATACTTAATATCACTGCACAAATCCACCAAAGTTCTGCGCTTGAAGCAGAGTTGGCACAAAAGTTAAGCCAATTGAAAAATGATACAGAAGAGGTAAAAGGTGTCTTGACAGCCATCAATGATATCGCAGACCAAACCAACCTTCTGGCACTCAATGCCGCCATCGAAGCTGCACGCGCAGGAGAACATGGACGAGGGTTTGCTGTAGTAGCAGATGAAGTAAGACAATTGGCGGAAAAAACACAAAAATCTCTGACAGAAATTAACTCAACAATCAATGTCATCGTGCAGTCAATCATAGAATCAAGCCATGAAATGGATATCAATTCACAAACGATTCAAACACTGTCACACTCATCAGAGGGTGTCGAAAGCATCATAAACGAAACAGTAGAAATGATGTCTGAAAATACCGTGTCTGCTGATAAGTCACTTGCTGAAATCATAGAGATAACCAAAAAATCTCAAAATAGTATGCAGCAGACATCCAAAGTCAAAGAGTTATCCAACTCAAATTCACAAAGTGTCAATGAAATCAGTGAAAAAATAGCTACAATGTATGCACAAATCGATACTTTAGATAGCAAACTTTCCGAATTTACAACATGATATACGGCTAAGCGTCAATACTAACAACTTTATTACCTGTGGTGCTATATCATCCCAGGTGATAAAATCATATTTGGTCATTTGATATTTATTAGATAAAGTTATATTTATTTGTGTCGATATGCAAGATATAATTTAAGTTAGTAAGGATTTGTCATGATAACAAAAAGAAGTTTTTCTTGTGTACTGCTTGCCGGGATGCTATTTGCAGGTTGTGGCGGTACAGATACACCGATGCAGCCAGGATCTGAAAATAATAGCTCCATTGCTACTGTGAAAATCGCGCATGGTGCAACATCTTATGCGCTTGGTGAATCTGTTGTGTTGAATTCCCAAGTGACGCACACTGTCAAAACTTATGCATGGAGTGAAAATGGTACGGTACTGGGGACAGAGGCACAACTGAATAAAAATGATTTTAGTGCAGATTCTCATACGATTAAATTGACAGTTGTGACTGAAGATGGACAAACGCTTACAGATACATTTACTTTTTCGGTGGTTGATACCGATGTGAAAAATTTTACTGCCAAAGTTCTGACTGATTCAAGTGACCATGTATTGGTAGATAATGTACAAAAGCGTATGTGGGTTAGTGAAGCAAATGAGAGTAAAAATGCTTGTTTAGCGATACCTTCGGCTGCGGTTTATGCCCAGAAGGCAGAGACATTTTGTCAGAATCTTGTTTTTGCCGGTTTTGATGATTGGCAGACGCCATCTACCTCACAGCTGGCGGATTTCATCACCAGAACGATAGCCACAGATACGTTGCCGGGCTATCCAAAGCCTTGCCCAAGACTTTTATCTAAAAATGATCAAAATGATAGCAAAGCGGTGGTGACACGCTATGGAAATGATACGGCTGGTATGGTAACGGATGTGACCTATCCTATCGGACTTCGTTGTGTGAGAAGTTATACGCAAACGGCTCCTGTAGCAGATGCGGGTGATGATATCACAGTCGACTATCAAGCTGAATTTAGTTTTGATGCAAGTCGTAGTCGGGATAATGATGGGCAGATAGTTAAATATGAGTGGATTTTTGGTGGCAATGTTTTAAATGCTGACACATCCAATCCTATTTATACACGAGATGCAACACAGCCGGCGGGAGATTATACCGTACTTTTGAGAGTGACAGATGATGATAACAATACCGCTGAAGATACGGTTATAGTGCACGTTCAATAACTATTTTGCATTTGTTGGATTTGTATCAATCCAACAAATGCAAAGCGTGCTTTAAAAATCTTTTTGAATTTTCAGTGTATCCACAAGGAGCGTCATCGCGACCATCTGTGTGGACATTTTGATACCATCAAAGATATCTTTGTCAGACCATCCCAATTTTCTGAGTTCTGCAATTTGTGCTTTATCGACCTTTTTGGGGTCTCTTGTGGCATCGACCATAAGAATGAGCATTTTTTTATCTTTTTCATCTAAACTTGTGGCATTTCTTGGATCTTTTTTGATGGCTTGGAGTTCTTTCATATCCATCTTGAACATATTGACTAACATCCCTTCATTGAACCCGACGCAATATTCACAATCATGCGTCGAAGAGGCAACAGCCATACGCATCAAAGCACCTAGTTTTGGTGAAAAGTTTGGATTGTGTGAAGCGCCAAACTGTGTCCAGAGCGCTTTGAGTTGTGCAGGGTTTACGCTGTGTTGCAAGATAGGTGCTGGCACCATCCCAAAAGCGTTTTTGACCTGCGTGTAGATCTCTTTGACTTCCCCGGTAGCAGCCTTTTGGCTTGTATATGGGATGAGTGAGCTTGATGTAACATCTGCAACATCTCCTTTTGCCTGAAGCGAGAGACCAAGCATTGCGCTTAAAGCGAGTATAAGTGTGATTTTTTTAAGATTTTTCATCTTATCCCTTTATAAATGAAGTTAGGTATAACTGTACTATTTGGTACAAATATAAACCTACTTATAATCGTCATAAAATGGCGTTTAAAACTAGGCTGTAATTTTCTTTATTTGGATGACAGAAATCATTATAGACTAAATAGTACATAAATGTCAAGGCTTTATGTACTATTTAGTTCAAAAAGTGTAAACTGTGCAAAAAAACAATAAGACAAACAAGGAAAAAGATGACGACACAACGAGAAGGTGAACTATATATGTTAGGACTTGCCCTCTTGGAGGCGTGGTTTCCTATCCTATCTATCGTGGCGATCGGACATATAGGGGCTTTACATACTTATGCGTTTTCGCTGTTGGCTTCGATACTTTTTTTTGTCATTGTCATGATAAGAAAAAATCTCTTTGTAGAGCTTAGAAACCCACATGCGTATAAAGATTTGCTGCTGACAAGTTTTTGGATCACGACACTTTTTGTCTTTGTATTTTTAGGGATGCAGTATACCAGCGCTGGCAATATGTCCGTCATCATCTTTATGCAAGTGCTTTTCTCCTATCTTTATTTTAATGTTTTTGGCGATGAAAAGCTGGATAAAGTGCATACACTTGGGGCTATCATGATGGTGATCGGTGCGGTGATTATCATGATACCAAAAGAGTTGGTTTTAAATCGGGGTGATATCCTGATCATGATAGCAGCTGCCATCGCTCCCATCGCAAATTTTTACTCAAAACGTACACGAAAACATTGCTCTTCTGAGACAATTTTGGGATTTAGAACAGTAGTGGCACTGCCGGTCATTGGGCTTTTTGCGTGGGTGTTTGAGCCAGCAGTTAGCTATCATGATATTACGCAAGCCCTGCCTTATGTGACTTTAATCGGCTTTTTGATATTTGGTCTTTCCAAGATATTTTGGATGGAAGCACTGCATCGGATAGATATCACAAAACTCTCTGCGATGTTAGCCATCATCCCGATGATCACTATCTTTTTTGCTTATCTTTATCTTGGTGAAGTGCCGACGTTTCGCCAGTTGTCAGGGGTGGTACCTGTGCTTTTAGGTGGGTATCTTTTGACCAAGCCTGTGAAAACCCATAAATAGTATTCCAAAATGAAATATTATTTTACCTTTGTGAAAATTACTGATAAAATATCTCCAATGAAAAAGGTGGTACAATATGCAAGAGTTAGAAATTATAGGTAAAGAGATTGAGATATACAAGATAAAGTTATTTTTATTTATAGCCATTTCTGGTGGTAGTTGGGTTTATATCTTTAAGCTTGATGGCATAGTTTTTGAGATGATACTGGTCTTCGTCTTTTTTGTGGCAAGTTTTGGTATTTTTTCAAATATTTTAAAACTTGGTGATTTACAAATAGAATTAAAAGGATTTAAAAATGATTGAAACAATAATGGTGCTATCGTTTGTATTGGCTGGTATTTTGGCGTATGTTGCTCACAAGAAAAAGTGGAAGATAATAGAGTTTTTTTAACGATTCATGATGCATGTTGTAGTTTCTCAAACACTTCCAAATACGCATCGATATGTTTGCTCTTTTCCTTGCGCTTATACTGCATCACCCAGCGCGGATGTGGTAGGGCATGGATAGTGTCAAAGAGTGTGTATCGTTTGTTTAACTCTTGGAGGTATTTGAGGTTTTTACCCTGACCGATGCAGATGATGTCTCTGTTTTTTTGCCCAAAATTGAGTTGGGTTTGGATGTTGTGGATGATGAACTTTTCAAGTTTTGCTCTGAGGGCTTTATCGTCATAATAGTTATAGTTGTTGCCCTCTTTGGTAAATCCCACGGGTGAGACAGAAGTGATATAAAAATCTTTGTAAAACGCACTAGTGCCACCATAAGCCTCTATCACTTCATAGATAAACTCCGAACTCGTCTCCACACGCTTTGAAAAACTGTTTTTAATCCCACAATGACTCTCCAAATGCGCCGCATCCGTAAACCCTACACCCGTGATGCCAGAACCAAAACGACCGGGATTGATACCAAAGATAAAATGTCGTGGATTGCTATCATGATAGTAGCGGTGAAAAAACTGCGTCATGACCGAAATCGTTTCGGGATGCGCAAAAGGGTATATCATCTCCACGCCTTTGGTAAGGGGCAGTTTTGTGGGGAGGGTGAAGTGATAGTCCAGGACTTTTTGTGCGAAGGTGTTTATCATGATAAGAAGTATACACTAAGAAAAAGAAAACCAAGGAAAACGATGGATTTTTATGCACTTCCTCAAGCATTGTATCGATATGAAGGGGTGCATCAAATCCTTTCAGATGGTGACAACTGTATCTTGCACAAAAAGCTCTATCATGATATCATCGATGCAGAATCTTTGATAGTCTCTCACTCTATCGTCTATGTGGTGAATGGAAAAGTAAAGATCAATACTTTTGATGGTAAAGAGCTTATCATCGAAAATGGTGAGATGCTTTTTATGCCACGGGATAGTTATACTATCTCTGATTATCTGCGTGATGGCAGAGACATGGAAGTCTATTTGCTCTTTTTTGATCATGATATCGCACTGAAGTTTTTAGCATCACAAAAAAAGAAATCTATTTCTCATAGTACGATATGCAAGCTGCATGCTACGCAAAATATCATCCTGTTTTTAGAAAATATCCTACACATGCGATTTGACAGCCCACATGACAAACAGTTACTAGAGTTGAAACTGTTAGAGTTTTTGTATCTCATCAGTCAAGAAAACAGAGATGACTTTATCGCCACACTGCAAACTTCTGAATCACATAAACAAAAAAGAGATATTGTTTCTATCATGAATGCACATTTTGACAAAAACCTCAGTGTGTCAGACTTTGCTAGTCTCAGCGGTAGAAGTCTTTCGACTTTTAATCGTGTATTTAAAAAAAGATTTGACAAAACGCCTAAACAGTGGCTTATCGAAAAAAAGATGACTAAAGCCCAAGAACTTCTTTCTTGTGGTCGTACTGTGACTGAAGTTGCTTTTGAAGTGGGTTATAGTAATGTCTCTCATTTTATCAAAGCGTATAAATCTATCTACAATCAAACACCAAAAGAGATGCAAAAAAACGCAAAATGACTACTTTTGACGATTTGTGAGTAGTTTTCATGTCTGTATTTGTCTATCATGATAGAAAATTTAGGAGAATTATTATGATAAAGTATATAGGAACATTGGCGTTAGTAAGTTGTATGAGTTTGGCGTATGCCTCAGAGTCAAAAGCAGAAACGATTCTTTCAGGATATATGCAAGCGTGGCAAGAGCACAATATTACAAAAATTGATAGCTTTTATGCACCAAATGTCATCTGGTATGATTTGCCATCTGATACCACAACCAAAGGAAACAAAAATGTTTCAAAAGCGATCACGGATGCTTTTATGGGATATGTACCTGATATGTTTTGGGTAAAAAGCGGAGATACTTTCGTGAGTGGAAATACAGTAACGTATGAGTGGACTTATGGCGGGACTTTTAACGGAAAATGGGGAGACATACAGGTCAAAGATAAAAAGTTTGCTATCAAAGGCATCAGCACTACGACCGTAAATGAAAAGGGAGAGATTATCTCTCAAAAAGATTATTATGATTTGTATGGATTTCAAAAGCAGCTGGGCGTAATAAAATAGATAATCTTCATACAATCTTGATAATCTCTTCCTATACTCCAATTTGTAAATCAAATAAATTTGGAGTAAGTGATGAATAATATGACAAAAATTCTTTTGGCAAGTGTCGCCTGTGTGGCATTGGTTGGTTGCGGTGACAGCTATAGTGACAGTAAAAAGAGCAGTGTATCAGCTTCTGAAAGTGCATTGAAAGTACTGAATAGAAATGCAAAATTTCTGACAGATAAGAGTGCTATGAGTCTGTATACTTTTGATAAAGATGGTCTGGATACGAGTAATTGTGACGCTGAGTGTCAAAAGATATGGCCTTTATTTACAGGTGTAAATAGCGGTAGTGAGGATATCAAGGTATTGCAAGATTCAGATCATCTGGCATACCGGAAACATCCTCTGTACTATTTTATAAAAGATATGGCACCAGGTGATATACTGGGTAATAATGTCAAAAATGTCTGGCATCTTGTATATGCACCGGCAGGTAGTACGGATGCACAAACAGCACTTTCCGATATCAGTATGAAACAGACTTATCTAACAGACAAAGATGGCAGAGCACTTTATACCTTTGACAAAGATACGGAAAATGTAAGTACCTGTTATGATACAACGCCTACATCAGGCAGCGGCTGTGAAAGTGTTTGGCCTGTGTTTTACAGTGCAGATCTTGGTAAATTGCCAACGGGTACTACCGCAGCTGATTTTAAGGTGATAGACAGAGATATAGCCCGCGCAAAAAAAGGTGAACCGATACAACAAGTCACGTATAAAGGCAAACCGCTGTACTATTTTACTCCAGACAATAAAGAAGCGGGAAGTGTCAAAGGTGACTGGGTAAAAGGTGTATGGCATCTTGTTGAACTGGGTGCTGTCAAAACAGGTACTGTTCCAGCTGATACAGAACAGACGGCTTCGGGTGTGGATATAGAGGCGGGAAAAACAAGGTTTCAAAGCTGTGCAAGCTGTCATGGAAAAGATGGTTTAAACAAGGCATTTGGTATCAGCATCAAAATAGGAGAATTGGATGACCCTGCAAAAGTCGAATCATTGTTACGCTATCTGAAAGATGACGGTACCGGAAAAAATTCGACGATGGTAAATATAGCAAAAAGCCTTTCGGAAAGTGAGATCAAAAATCTTAGTGCGTATATCGGCACACTGTAACAGGTTTAGGAGATGAAAGCAAAACTAATAGTAGGAATACTTTGTATGTGGATGGCTGAAAGTGTGATGGCATTTGAGCCGGGACAGTTAAGTCTGGATACACCAAATGTTCTGAAAAAAGGTGAGGGTTCCTTTGGAATCCGGCACCGATTTTATGGGAAAGCAGATGATACAGAAAAATTTTTAGGTACAGATGATGGCGGTAATATGCATTTTCTCCTGAAATATGCGGTGATGAATCAGTTGGTGATAGGAGTAGATCATACCAGAGACCAGAGTGGATATGGACTGGGGATAGAGTATGCAAAAGAGTTAGAAGGATTTGGCCGTGCAGGAATCCGTCTCAATACGTTTACAATTGATGATTTTAACTTTGATACAAGACAGAAGAGTTATTTTGTAAATGCTTCGTACCAGACACCCAATTTCTTGGATCATGTACGGTTGACTGCCAATGTCGGGTATGATGCTTACTATGAGCATCGTACCATGGGAGTTGGTTTAGACCTCAATATGGCAAACAAGATTCCATGGCTGACTTATACAGAAAACATGTCATTGCTCGCAGAATATTATCCTCAAATAGATAAAGTCGATGAGGTTAGTGGTAAAAATGATTCCTATGCATTTGGATTAAAGTTTCAGACATTTGCACATCATTTTGAACTTCTGTTAACCAATGCAACGAACATGGATCCTAGAACCATGGCACTTGGCACAGACAATACTGACCTGCATTTTGGTTTTAATATCAATAGAAAGTTTTAAACATTTTGTAATTCTTCCGATTTCCAACTCTCTTAAAAGTAGAGTTTAGGCTGCATGAGCCAACTTTTTTTTTGGTAGGATTACCAGCTAGTCATATATAAAATTTTTGCAACAGAGCAGGCTTCAAACCCTACCAAATATCCTGCTCTTCATACAATCTTGATAAAATCATCTTATACTTGTTCAAAATTAAAAACAGGATATATACTATGAAAAAATCACTCTTAATAGCACTCTTTGCAAGCTTGACATACGCAAATGATGTATACCAAACACACAAGACTACTTTACCTGACTTGAAAATGCCAGAGAGTAACTTAACCTTTAAAATGATAGAAGGCTACCAGGATTATAAAATAGTAGCCACACATTTTAGAACAGATAAAAATGAGATACGCTATATACTTGCAAACCCAATAGGCTATAATGCTTTAAAAGAAAAAGTAAAAAAAATGCCGGAGGGTTCTAAAATAGTGAAGATAGGATGGTCTGTAAAGACAATGCCTGCATTTCCGACCGCATTAGAAGCAGACAAAATTCAAAGGATTGAGTACATGATAAAAGACTCTCAAAATTTTAATACCAATGGTGACCATTGGGGCTATGCCCGTTTTGTAAAAAAAGAGGGTAAGTATATGGCCTGGGACAAAGGTACAAAAGGCTGTATCAGCTGTCATAGCGCTGTTAAAGAGACAGACTATCTATTTACTAAACTGCAAAGCACACATTAAGTATGAGCTATAAAATTCTTATCGTTGAAGATGAACCTGACATTGTAAGACTCATACAAAACCGTTTGGATACAGATAAATTTGATGTGACTGTGGCACTGGACGGTGCAGAAGCATTAACCTGTATAGCAAAAAATCATTATGATGTACTGATCTTGGACATTATGTTGCCTCAAGTAGATGGCTTAACTTTATGTGAAAATGTACGCAAACGTCATAAAGATTCACTGATACTCATCATCTCAGCATTAGATACGCTAGAACAAAAAGAAAAAGCGTATTTGCTAGGTGCGGACGATTACATTCCTAAACCATTTTCACCTAAGCTGGTGGCACTTAAAATCGAGTCATTACTCAAAAGACGTGTTGAGATACTCAATGCACCTTTGCCTTTTTATGCCAATATCCAACATGATGCAGCTTTAAAACAGTTTTATATACAAGGCCATCCTCTGATGTTTACGGTGAGTGAATATTCAATTTTTAAAACATTGTTTGAAACACCCAAAAAAGTATTTTCAAAAGAAGAACTTTCTCAAATACTGTATAATGAAGACATTGGAAACATTGACAAAGAGGGTATTGGTACACATATCTATCAAATACGTAAAAAAATAGCTGTGCAAAGTAAGGATGATATTATCAAAACTATAAGAAATGTGGGGTACACAATCTATGAATGCTAAAATGTATTTGATCGTCTATTATTCAATAGCCGGAGTGATTATCTCACTTTTTACAGCAGTGATGACCTATTGGATTATTGATGTGCCTATTGGTTCCAAGATGATGTTTAAAATCTTTTTGACTATTCTTGCTACGCTTCCTATCATAGGTATACTCTCTTACGTCATAGGGGCTTGTCTGTCACGCAGGCTCGCAGCTATCAGTCACTGTCTCAATGATATTAGTGAAGACAAATTTTTATTAGATAAGCATGAAGAGAGCATCACAGATATTAATGCTATACACGAATCGATACATGAACTCTCGCATCGTTTGGAGTCTTCTATCTCAACACTTAAAAAAAGTAATACCCAGCTAAATAACATGATACTCTCCCTCTCTCATGACATTAAAACGCCTTTAACCATCATAGAAGGATACCTGGAAGAATTGGAAGACGGCATAGTCCCCGAAGATCAAAAACAAGAAGTGATAGAGATTCTCAAAAAAGAGACAGCGTACATTAATGAGTTAAGTTCAGAAGTCATACACTACTTGCAATCACTTGAAAGCAGGGCACAAAAAGAGAGTATCCCTCTAAAGGATTTCTTGCATGAAGAGGTATGCCCTTTGATACGAGTACCCAAAGAAGTAGCGCTAAAGTGTGAAATAGAAGAGGGGTTTCAAATAGAGTTTGACCGTATAGGACTTAAAAGTATTTTGGTCAATCTTCTACACAATGCCACAAAGCACACTCTAAAAGGAAGCATCACTATCAAATCATTTGAAAATGGCGTGATGATCGAAGATACCGGTGTGGGTATAGATAGTAAAGATGCGCAGATGATATTTGAACCATTTTACTGTGCAGATGAGAGTAAAAACAGAGAAAAAAGCGGCTTTGGTCTGGGGTTGTCAATCGCTAAAAATCTAGCACAAAACAATGGATATGACCTAGTGCTGGATGAAGAGTATAAAGACGGATGCCGGTTTGTGCTTTGCAGGTGAGAGTGAAGGCGGTTAAGATTTAAGCTGATCTGTATCTACATATAAATAAAATAAAAAAATTCCAAAGGAAAAGAGATGGGCAAACAGTACAAAATGCTTAGACAAACAGATATTGACTTCATCAAGCAACAAAAGCTTTTTTATATGGCAAGCTGCAGTGGCAAGGAGGTCAATCTCTCCCCAAAAGGATATGATGCGATCCGTGTGCTTGATAAGCAGACTTTGCTCTATCTGGATTTTCCCGGATCAGGAAATAGAACATATAGAGATGCGATGAAGGGTGGTGAATTTACCCTTGTTTTTAACGCTTTTTCTGGCAAGGCAAATATCGTGAGGATTTTTTGCAAGGCTGAAGCGGTTGAAAAAACAGATGCACGATTTGAAGGGTATTTGAGCCATTTTGGGGTGGGCACTTCTTATATCAGGCAGATTTTTATCTTTGATATCTATGCAGTTGAGGTCAGCTGCGGGATGTCAGTGCCTTATATGAAGTATGAAAAGGAGCGCAAATCTCTCAAAAACTGGGCAAAAAATATGGCAGAAGATGGGCAACTCAATGCCTATATGAGAGAGCATGAAGAGCCGCCAGTCTTAGAAAACCTGGATGAGGTAAAAGATACGCTGTTTGAGTAGGCTATCATGATAGCCTACAGTTTTTAGCTAAAGCTATCTTTGATGACTAGCTCTTCTAGTGGCAGTTGTCCTGCACGTGGTGATGCTTCTTTTACCGCTTTTCCGATGGTGATAAACATGGAGATGACATGATCTTTTGGAAGATCAATCAACTTTGCCACCGCTTCAAAATCAAAACCATCCATAGGACAAGAGTCATATCCCATCTCTTTTGCTGTCAGCATGATGGTTTGTGCGACGATACCACAGCTTCGAAAGGCTTCATCTCTTTGTACCTGTTCTTTGCCTCGATAGTATCCATCTATGGCAGGCAGCATAAACTCCTGTACCTCTTTTGGTGCATTTCCCCAGTAGCGCTGGGGTTGTTTTTCCCATGCTTTTGTATCGGCACAGAGTATCAGTAGCAAAGAAGCATCGGTGACTTGTTCCTGTCCCCATGCTTTCTCTTTGATCTTTTCTCTTAGGGCTTTGTCTTCTACCAGAACAAAACGCCAATGCTGGATGTTAAAAGCCGTAGGTGAGAGAATCGCTAAAGAGAAGATTTTATCAATCTCATCTTGCGTTATCGTATGATTGGCATCAAAATGTTTGACTGCACGGCGTGTTTGTATAGCTTCTATCGTATTCATATGCGTTCCTTTTTATAGTAAAATAGCAGTTAAAACTACTCCAATATCTCTTTTAAGCTCTCAACCAAGTCATCTATAAGTGCTTGTGTTGCACCTGCCTGTATGGTGACTACCAGGCCATTGAGGCTGTTCATATAGCGTCCTGCTATGATCTTCGCTTCATTGGTACTTTTGATCTCTCCTCTTTTTTGTGCCTCTTTGACCAATGTTATAAACATATCATGCATAAAATTAAATTCTATATTGATTTGCCGGCTTAAATCATCATAACGGTTATAACACTCTTTTCCAGAGTTTACAAGTAGGCATCCTCGCACTTTTCCTGTCTCTTTGAGTTCTTTGAGCGTGAGTTCCAAAAGGGTAAGCATAGCCTGTTTTGGACCAACTTTTTCCTGCAACTCCTGCATAAAAGCTTTATTTTGTTCTTGATAGAGTTCTAGTGTTCGTGAAAACAGCTCTTCTTTACTCTTGAATGTTGCATAAAAAGAACTTTTTTTGATACCCATAGCAATGAGAAGATTGTCCAATGAGGTATTGTCATAGCCATGTTCCCAAAAATAGTACATAGCTGCAGTCAAAGCTTCTGTTTCATCAAATGTTTTTGGTCGTCCTCTGGTTGGTACTGTCTGTTTCATAAGTGTATTGTAGACTAATTGGTACATAAATGTCAAGTTGGCACTGCAAAAAGGCTCTTTGTTACCTTGGAGGACAGACGAAATAGCGCATATTGATACCCTTTAGTGTTTCATTCCAACCGATGTGATAGGCTATGCTATCATGATAGACAACAGTGTAGTTCTCTAAAAAGTAGTGTTTCATCACTTCATCTATCATGATATCTTTTGGGATTTTGGCTATCCATACATAGCCTGCCTTTTTTAAAACATTGACCTCTTTTCGTTTGCGCATCACTTCTCTGAGGGCAAACTCTACGGAGCATTTTGTATCCTTGTCTGTGAAGCTTGACAGCTCTACTACTGACTTCACATGCTCGACTTCTTGCATCTTTTTCCAGTAGTCTTTGGGAAACTTGGAGTTAAAATCCTGAGGATAAGGAGTCGCTTTTTTTAAGCACATGATGGTTGCCGTTTGTAGGTATTGTGGGGCATTTTCAACGAAGAAGTCTAGCTGATCTTGGCTATATGAAGTGGGTGTAAAACCCTCCTCATTTAACAAGTCATGTTCTTTTAAAAGTGACACTAGCTCTTTTTCTTTGATACGATCTTGGCTATGTACCACTGCGATGGGGTATGCTTCTTCCCAGATAAAGGCGGGGGATTTTGAGAGTATTTCACACAGACTTTTAAAGCCAACTTTTTTGATACCTTCTTCAATCTCATGAATTACTTGTTGCATTTTTAACCCTTTTACTATTATTAGGATAAATTTTATCTCAATTATCATAAAATAACACGCAACTATGTTATAATCAACACAACTATTTCATACCAAGGAGTCTTTATGCCAGCTATACATGTCAGTAGATCTATCATGATAGATGCGCCAAAAGAGAAGATCCAGGATGCTATCATCTACTTTACAGAGTTTGTCAAATGGTCTCCTTGGCTCATCATGGAACCCGATGCAAAAACTGCCTTTAGTGAAAATCAAGGGGAAATCGGTTCAGGTTACTCTTGGGAAGGTGAGCTAGTAGGCGCAGGGCAGATGAAGCTCATTCATGTAGATGAAAATGATATAGAGATGAAAATCCACTTCTTAAAACCCTTCAAGTCTGAGGCTCGTACAGTTTTTACACTTGTCGAGAGTGAAGGACAGACAGAGGTGATTTGGCATATGCATAGTTCTTTGCCTTGGTTTATGTTTTTTATGAAAAAGAAGATGGAGAGCTTTATCGCAATGGACTATGAACGAGGGCTTGGGATGCTGAAAGAGTATCTCGAAACAGGGCATATCAACTCTTCTGTCATGATAGAAGGCATAGTAGATATAGAAGGGCGAAAATATGTTGGTATCCCGCGTACTTGTAGCATCGAGGATGTGGGAGAAGTGATGAAAGCAGACTATAAAACGCTCTTTGATTTTATCGCGGATAATGAAATCGTACTTGAAGAGATGCCATTTTCTATCTATAAAACCTTTGATATCCCAAACAACCAGACCCAGTTCATCTCCTGTATCCCTTATGACGGCGATGCGCTGCTGCCTAAGGGCTTCGTACGAGGAGAGATAGCCAGTCAAAAAGCTATCAAAACCGTTCATACAGGCTCATACAGACACCTGGGCAATGGCTGGACAGCGGCGATGACCTATGCCAGAGTTAAAAAGATACGCACAACAAACACGATGCTGGGTATAGAAGTCTATCCCAACGATCCAGATGATACACCAGAAGAAAAACTCACAACTGAGATTTATCTTCCGCTAAAATAAAGGAAACTATGATGATAAACAAAGACGCACAAAATGTATTGGGTATTCCATTGGAGCCATGCAGTATGAAACCACTTACAGGGTTTTACCGTGATGGAAGCTGCTTTTCAGGTCCAGACAATCCCGGAGTCCACGCTGTCTGTATCTACGCAACAGAGGAGTTTTTGGCTTTCTCAAAAGCCGTAGGAAATGACCTCTCTACACCCATACCGGAGTATAAATTTCCCGGTGTGAAACCTGGTGAGAGTTGGTGTCTTTCAGGACCACGATTTGTACAGGCGCATGAAGCAGGGATGGCGCCAAAGATATTTATCCACTCTACACATGAGCGGATGTTGGATCTGATAGATTTGGATACGCTCAAGAGTTATGCGATAGACCTATGACCTACATCTCCCTGCTTCGTGGCATCAATGTCGCTGGAGTCAAAAAGATAAAGATGGCAGACTTAAAAGCGTTATATCTTTCTCTTGGTTTTAAGGATGTAGTCACCTATATCCAAAGTGGCAATGTCATCTTCAAAAGTGATAACTGTTCGCCTATCATGATAAAAGAGGCTATCAAAACACGATATGGGTTTGAAGTACCTGTTCAGATACGGGAAGCCAACACTTTTAAAACACTCATCGACAACTGCCCTTTCAAAGAACTGGACTTAGTAGAAGAAGGCACGCGTGTGATGGTGACATTTTTAGAGGAAAAACCAACCAAAGAAAATATCAACACACTTCTAAGCTATGTCAAAGAGTCCGAAAGAGTGGTAGTTTCAGGACAAGAGGTTTATCTTCACTGTCCCAACGGCTACGGAAAAACCAAACTGAACAACACTTTTTTAGAGAAAAAACTAGGTGTGGGTGCCACGACTAGAAACTGGAAATCTGTTTGTAAGTTGTATGCGTTGTCAAAGGCGTTATCATGATAGAGATCAAAAACTACATATACGCCACTGAACAAATCCATACATCGGGAAATCCATTAAAACCCGCATGCAACTTTAGCACACTCGTCATACTACTAAAGAAATTGTTATAGCAGACGATACTATTGTACATTCTTTCTTTTTCAAGCCAAATTTAGAATCTTACTAATTGATTTTAACTTATAAGAATGAATAGAGTTACCAACTAAAATATTCAAGGAGATTTAAAATGAACAAAACTGTACTCATAGCGACAACAATCGCGACATTTGCACTATTACAAGGGTGTACGCCAAAAACAGCTGGTATGGATGCTGCATATCTAAATAAAAATAGAGGAGCTGCAGGTGCACAAGTCACTCAACAAGAAGCAGTACAATATGCTAGACAACAAAGACTTTCAGCCGAAGAGATTCGTTTGGAAAATATGAAAAGACACCAAAAAACAGATGCTATCAAAGAAGCAGGTGATGCAGCGAGCTCTGCATCTTGGGGAATCATGAATGGTGTTGGTGCTATCAATAGTATCAAGAGCCTTTTTTAATATAACAACATATAATCAAAGGTAAGTTATGAAAAAACTTTTTCTGATACCATTAATAGCCCTGATATTTGGTGCTTGCAGCAGCAAAGAAGAGTTGGTTGTCAATAATATCCCTGCAAAGAAGACCTATGTCAAAGCAGATAATCCAAATGAACCTGAATATAAAGGCAATGATAACTCTGTCTATGATGATGGACCACATCACCATGGTTATAGATGGTGGGGATATTATTAAAGATATCAGGTACGCGGATAAATTGGGAGTGTTAGAAATTCCGTGTCAGTCTGATAAAATACTATCAAGGACTGACAATGAAAGAAGAATACGAATTTGACTTTGATGAAATACTCAAG
>JANTGR010000025.1 GCA_024762875.1 Sulfurospirillum sp. | reverse complement strand
CAAATGGCAGTGAATCATCGATCTCAACCAGATATGATACAACGCAAGCTGTTGGAACAACCATTCCATTGGTAGTACCGCTTACAGCCAATATCGGTTTAAGGTGTGTACGAAGTACCAATTAATTAGCCAGCCTCCGGGCCTGGCTAATATCCATCGTCAAACTTCTTCTTTTTATGTTTATCACTTTTTTTGTTTCTCTGCCGCTGTATTTTTTGTAAACCATTGGCCGCTCTTAAGATCTCATTTTTACTCTCTTCAAAATCAAATGCTTTTTCAGGCAGTATCATGATAGACTCCATGAGCTTTTCCAGTGCATGGTAGTAGGCATTGTCCAATGCTACTTTTTGGGCTTTTTGGATAGGTTTTGAGATCGTTTTGATAAAAGCGGCAAACTGTTCTTTGTCATGGTTTTCTTCTTTGAGAAGGTAGCTGACACATTTGCTCAGTCCCCGTTCCAGTACACGGGTATAGATGATGCGCAGATGTTTTTCATGTTTGTTATGTTCCATCAGCCAGTCATCATTTCATAAGGGCGTTTTATCTTTTTGACCAGTTCTCCTACAGAAACATTACGGGATTCTCGTGCAAATTCTTTGCCGTCCAAAAAC
This sequence comes from Sulfurospirillum sp., assembly GCA_024762875.1. Taxonomy (GTDB): domain Bacteria; phylum Campylobacterota; class Campylobacteria; order Campylobacterales; family QNZT01; genus JANTGR01. The sequence continues at coordinate 21,088 of JANTGR010000025.1, read as the reverse complement.
ACAACGATAGTGGGTACAGAAAAGATTTGCATGGAAGCAGGTATCTGTGGAGAGGCAGATGCATCGATAAAACAGTGTTTTATTTGAGGAAAGTGTGTATCAAATGCTTCGATTATTTTGGGTTTGAGGGCATGGCATACGTTGCAGGTGGGTGTGGAGAAGTAGAGCAGGACACCCAACTCACTTTTGATGATCTCTTCGATTTGTTCAAGTGTATAATCTTTTTCTATCATGACCGGGCCGCTGCTTTTATTTTTGGGATCGTGATTTCCAGAAAGCCATTTTGATAGTGGGTTTGCAGTTTTTCGATCAGTGCATCTGCCGGTATCATGATAAGTTCCTGACTTTCGGTATGGCTGTTTTGCGTGATTGTTCCACTTTGTGTGGTGGTCGTTTTGGCTGATTTGGCTCTCATTGTGAGTGTTAGAAAATTATCCCTGGTTTTGATGTCAACTTTAGCGTCTTTTCCGCCAGGTACTGCTATTTTGAAATAATAGTGATCACCTTTGTCTTCAAGCTTTTTACCGGCCACTCCTTGCAGCTGTGCGATGATTTGACCCAGCATAGGGTCATTTTTCATCTCTTTGCTGAGGTTGTCTAGTTGTTGCGGGAGTGCCTGAAGTTCTGCCTGCATCTGTTGCAGTCCTCTTTGTGCCTCTTGCTTAAACTGTTTAAGACCATCCTGCACATCTTTGGATGCAAAGATACTTTTAAAAACATCCTGGATACTTTGTTCGATCCTTTTTTCATCCAGTTTGCGTCTCTCTTCATCTGTGACATTGTTGCTACTTTGTTGATTGGTCATATTTTGTGTGCTTTTATTGACTTTTGCAGGGGCTGTTTGGTCGATATTGATATTGATTTCAGGGGCATCTTTTTTGACTATCTTTTTTTCAATAACCTCTTTATTTTCTGTATGGTCATTTTGATATAAAAGATAACCCTGGTAACCGATAATACCAAGCAGTATAAATCCAATTGTCAAGATAAGTTTTTGATTGTTCATGCTGTAACTCCTTATGCGGGTATTGTATCAGATAATTCTGTAAAAATTGTGAACTGGTTTATTTCTGGACATTTAAAGTCGAATCAGTGTTGCGCCCATACCACCCATATTTGCGGGTGCATCGATAAAGCCTTTGATCTTTGGATGAGATTTGAGAAAAGTTTTGACAGCATATGCCAGTTTCCCGCTTCCTACCCCGTGATAGACCAAAACTTCATCATATCCGGTGATCAATGCATCAGAGATATATTTGTCAAGTTTTTCTATCGCTTCTTCGGAACGCAGTCCATGCAGATCGAGTTGTACTGAGGCATGACTGGGTTTTTGTATCTGGATTTTTGGCTGTGGTTTTTTCTTTTGCGGAGGGTGATTTCCGGAGCGTTTGAGTTGGTTGACAGGTACACGCAGCTTCATTCCTTCGCTCTCTATCGTCGCTTCATTTTTTTTCAAAGCGAGGATTTTCCCCTTGGTATTGTTGTATTTGACAAAGTCACCGACTTTGAGCTTGAGGGGTTCTTTTTGGGTAGGGATTTCCTGGCGGCTAGCGTTTCGTTGTTTGTTGGCAGTATTGAGCAGGCGGTGTATTTGCGCGGGATCTTTTTCTTTGGCAGCATTTTTGGCTGTATCTATGGCCTGCTGGTAATTTTTTTCCAATAGCTGTCTGGCTTTGGCCAAACTGGCATCAGCCTGTTCTTTTTGGTGCTGTAGGGAGTGTTTGAGTTTTGTGACTTTTTCTTCATCAATGGCTAATTGCTTCAGTCGTTTCTTGGCTTCGAGTTCAAGATCGATATTTTTCTGGATCAATTCACTGAGTTTTTCTTTATCTTCGCCATAAACGATTTTGGCTTCTGCGATGAGAGATGCAGGGATGCCATAGCGCTGTGCTGTTTCAAATGCATAGCTTTTACCGATAGTACCGTGTAGAAACTCATAAGTAGGCTTTTGATTTTTCTCATCATAGATAGCAGCGATGAGATCAACTTCATCATGGGTTGCCATCATAGAAGCCAGTCGTTTGTGATGGGTGGTGATGATAATCTTGCTGTTTTTTTGTACCAGTTTTTCCAATATCACTTTAAACAGTGTTGCTGCCTCATCCGAGTCGGTTCCCAGTTCTATTTCATCTACACCCGTAATAAAGTTGTCTTTGGAAAAAAGTTTGGAAAATTCCTGCATCCGTCCGGCAAAAGTAGAGATGTCATTTTTAACACTCTGGGGGTCATCGATGATAGCTGTAATTTCTTTAAATTGTCCAATAGAAGATTTGTGGGCATCAATCTTCATCGGAAGCAGATATTTTGCCAGAAAAACAGCAGTGAGAATGGCTTTTAAAAGCATGGTTTTACCACCGGCATTGACACCGGTAATCATCAAGATCTTTTTTTCAAAGTTGAGTGAGACGGGTTTGGGATCATGCAGGGCAGGGTGGGCAAATCGTTCGAGTCGGACAGTATTATTTTTGGATGGTTTGATAAACTCCAACTCACGGCTTTTGGCAAAGAGAATTCTCGCCTGATAGTGGTCAAAACGGTCAAATTCACGGTTGATAAAGCTTAAAAAAGGGGTGTGCCGTGTAAAGATAGAAGATATTTTTTTTTCATATTCGTAAATCACTTCCAGCTTTTGACTCAGATACTCGGCCTCCTTTTTCTTAAGACTGGATATACTTTCAGGAATAACATAGAAAAATCCGCCTGTACTACGTCCGGCAACACTTCCTTTAAGGACATGATTAAAGCCTCCGCGAACCAGCAGGGTTTCACTTTCATCAAGATAGTGTATCTGTTTATCTACCAGGTAGGGTGAGAGTTTGGAGGAGTTCAGCATACGGCGTAACTGCTCTTTTATCTGTTCTTTTGAGCGTTTTATACCACTATTTAGTGCAACAAAACGCTCATCTATCTCATCACGCAGTATTCCTTTTTCATCAAAATAGCGTGTGATTTCCAGAATTTCGTCAGGGATGATGATCTTTTCCAGCCATTGTAAAATTTCATCTTCAAATTTGAGTTTTTTAAGATAAAGAAAATATTCGATAATTTTGACAAAAGCATAGATTTCGGCTAGTTTCAATGTACCGGATTTTTTGAGATACATCAAGGCAGAATCGAGATTTTCAACCTCTTTTGGCGGGGTGAATTCTGTGTGGGCGATACGCTGGATGTAGCGAAAATGCAAATTGGCATCACCCTCCATGAAGAGTGGTTTCTCTCTCGCTAAAAAGTGTTCATAATGCGCGATAAATTCCAGCAGATCCAGTTTGGATAAAAGTGTTTTCATTTAGTAAGGGTACAATCTTTGATATAGTATGTCTCACCCTCTATGTCATCATTGGGCTGCAAAGACGAAGTGCCGCTTTCATAAATATAGTATTGATTTGTGATGATTTCATCTTTACAGTAAAGGGGAATCCCTTTTTTAAAAGCAATGACCAAAGGGCGGATCTTTTGGGCATTTTTTTGTGTGCCGTATTCAAATATAACTGCCAGGAAGATGGCAAGAGCCAGCATGGAGATGACAAAGCCTTTGAGTGATTTGGAGAGTGCTTCATGGCGGGCTATGAGGATGATAGAGACTATCATGATAAGGATGAAAAGAACATTGATAAGCATCAGTCTTCACCTCTTAGCTGGTAAGTGATATCACCTGCTCCCAGTCCGATAATCAATCCATCATGCAAGTCTTGGATCTTGCGGGTATTCTTAAGGATTTTCAGACCACCTGTTTCCCGCTCCACAGCATCAGCAAAGAGCGGATGATATTGACCAAAATGTGCTTTAAAATCTATCATTTTTTTCTCTTCCCCGGCACTGTAAACTGGAAGAATGATCAATTCATCAATACCGGCAAAACACTCTTTGAATTTGTCAAGATTGTCAATCGTTCTGGAGTATTTGTGCGGTTGCCAGATGGCGATGACTTTTTTCAAACCCAGGAGTTTGGCATAACGTCTGGCTGATTTGATTGTTGCTTCTATCTCTGTTGGATGATGGGCGTAATCATCGATTATGACGTGTCTGGCATCTTGTTCTATAATATCAAAACGTTTTTTGATCCCTTGATAATTTTTGAGACCTTCCCGTACTGATTCGAGGCTGTTTTGCGTGATGGCTGCCAGGATTGTGAGTGAAGCATTGATGGCGATATGCTCTCCCACGCCAAAGACTTCAAAAGTTCCCAAATCTTTGAGCACAAAAGAGGTAAATGGTTCTCCGTTTTTGATGATGGTTTTGATCTGGGTAATATCGGTGCTGGGATAGAGTCTGATTGCCTCAATATCTACCAGTGTGGAGAGGAATGCATCTTCAGCATTGAGTACACGAATTTTGGCTTTTTCAATAAAGGTGCGATAGGCATCATAAAAGCGGTCTAAATTGTATTCATAGTACTCCATATGCTCTGGCTCGGCGTTGGTTACAATAGCAATATGTGGATTGGTATTTAAAAAACTTGCATCACTTTCATCTGCTTCAAAGATGATGTTATCACTCTCTTCAAAGTGCATATTGGAGCCAAACTGTTTACTTTCTGCTCCGATAAGAACAGAACCTTTGATGATAGAAGCGAGCATGGCGGAAGTTGTGCTTTTACCATGTGCACCGGCAACGGCATAAACTTTTTTACCCTTGAGGATAAAAGGCAGTGCATCTTTTCGTGAGAGTATCAGCATCCCTTTTTTTTTGGCTTCGATGAGTTCAACATTGTCTGATTTAACAGCAGCGGAGTGGATGACGATAGATTGATCAGTGATATTGTCTGCAGATTGGGGTGTTGAAACAGTGATACCTTCTTCCTGGAGCATACGCGTGATATGGCTGGCTTTCATATCTGAACCGCTGATTGTATAGCCGTTTCGTTTTAAAAATCTGGCAAGGGCAGAGAGACCAATGCCTCCGATACCGATAAAGTGAATCTTATTTTCCATCCAATAGTTCCTTGATACGAAGCAGTGCTTCTTTGGTTCTCTCTTCATTTTCGACCAGGGCTATTCTAATATGTTTTGTTTTAAATTCTCCACGCGAGAGGTAGGAGCCTGGGAGGACTTTTAAGTTCTTTTCATGATAGAGCTTTTTGGTAACATCGATATCATCATCTACTTCAAGCCAGATGTAAAAAGTTGAAGTAGGGATATCGACACCCAGTATCTTGCGAGCCAGGGCAAAATTTTTGGCATATTTTTCTCTATTTTGGGCGACATGGGCTTCATCATTCCAGGCAGCAGCAGCGGCATACTGCAACGGAAGCGGTGAAGCTGCTCCAACATAGGTTCGGTATTGCATATAGGCTTTTAATAGCTTGGCATCTCCGGCAATGAAACCTGAGCGCAGTCCCGGAGCAGAACTTCTTTTCGAGATAGAATTGACCACCATGATATTTTTAAAATCATCATTTCCGATTGCGATACTGGCTTCAAGCAGTGAAGGATCACTCTTCTCCATATAAATCTCACTGTAACATTCATCGTTTAGCAGGATAAAGTCATAATCAAGTGCTGCCTGTGCCCAGGTTTTGAGTTCTGTCAGGGTCGCTGAAGATGCTGTAGGGTTGTTGGGATAGTTGATGATAACCAGATCACAGCGCTTTAAAACCTCTGGCTCTATCGGTGCTTTAAAGCCATTTTCTTTGGTGAGATTGAGATGGATGATCTGCGCTCTTGATGCGATAGCTGCTCCTTCATAAATCTGATAAAAAGGATTGGGAAATGCCATGACTGGAGATTCTTTGTCAAAGAGTGCAAATTGCGGGAAATTAAAAAGCACTTCACGCGTACCGAAAGTGGGGATGATCTGCTGGGAATTCAGCGTTATGCCAAAACGGGTTTTGACAAAATTTATCTGGGCATCTTTCAGGACTTTTTCACCAGCGCTTTTAGGATACTTGTTGAGTAAAGGGCTGTTATCACAGAGGGTTTCTTGGATGAAGTGCGGTGTTTCAAACTGCGGTTCTCCAATAGTCAAAGTCAAAGGTTCTAAATCAGGGTTGGGTGTGATTGGCTCTAAAAGGTTGGCTAGTTTTTCAAATGGATAGGTTTGAAAGTGCATTAAAATCCTTGCGTTATGTTGTTGTAAATTATAGCGCAAGGAGCTTGAAACTTCAGTGAGGAAGCATTTGTATCAGGCTCTTATAAGAGCAGAAGATCAATACCCCAACTTGGATAACAAAATTTCCAGATTAAACACCAGCACACCTTTATCACCAGTAGCAACAAAGAGTAATTCCTCTGTTGCATTGAGGGATAGTCCCGTGACTTCACTGCCTGTGATACGGTAATTTGCAAGATTATTAACCTGTTTTGGATTGGTGAGATCCAGTAAATTTATTCCTACCGGACCAGTGGCGATAAGTGCTTTGGTATCATTGTCAGCAAGTACGACATCAAAAGTATTGGATATCTTAAAGGTGGATTCAATGACAGAAACGGGATTGCTGATATTAACAATCTCCAGTCCTTCTTCGCCTCTTGGGATATATTTGTACGTACCATTTTTTGAAATGGCTGCATTGTCTATCGCTTTTTTAGTGGTAGTGCCTATATTGACAGGATGTGTGAGATCGCTGATATCGATCATCTGTACAAAACCGGTTTCATCTTCTACATACAGAATGTGTTCATCGCTTGAGAGTGAGACATGTTTGGCGTCAATGTCACTGATTTTGAAAATCAGTTCAGATGATATAGTATCACTATATCCTATTTTGATAATTTCAACACCATTGCTGCCTTCTGCCAAAAAGAGTGCTTCTTGTGAAAGCGCAACACTTTCAACTTTTCCACTGGACTCAATTGTGGTTATCTTACCGTTATTGTCAGTTATCAGTTTATCTGCAATATTTTTCGCACTCAGTGTCGTTTCATCCTGAGAAACACTCTGCGATTGTAAGGCTGCTGTCTGTGTTGTACTGCTTCCACCGCCACATCCTATCATGATAAGAGAGAGAAGCGTAGAACTTAAAACTATTTTTTTCATTTTCATTGGATATCCTTCATATGATATTCCCCCGCATACTAGTAATATCGTGTAAGAAGTTAAAAAACTTTGCCACTTGTCAAAGAATGTGTAAAAGATGCTGATACAGATGTGTAAAAAAGAAACACTAAAATAAAATAAAAAATAATTTATTTTATAAATTTTAAAATTAATTAAATATATTTAATTTTTTAAATAAATAGACTATAATACAAAAAGTAAAAAATTTTAATTTCAAAGAGAGAAAAAAGGAGTTGATTTTGAGTCAGAGAGAAGAGAAGTATCGAAAATATCTTAACAATTTAAAAGAGTATGAAAGTGATATTGACGAAGATTTACTGGCATTGATTGTTTTTCATCTGGGACCTGCTATTTATAGAGCGGATGCAGAAGTCGTTTCTTGTACAAACAGTATAGAATTGGATCGTGTCAGAGAAAATTTTTTGAAAAAGAAATTGGGATTAACCCAGAGTGATAGCACACTTGATGCTGCAATCAAAAGCGTTTGCAGCAGGATGGGAGATGCAAACAGGCATAAGTATCGTGCAGTATTTTACTATATGTTAACAAAAATATATCAAAAAGAAGCAGTGTTAGGTGTGGAAGAAGTGGCAGTATAAAGAGAGGATTGTCTCCTCTCTTTGAAGATTATAAATCGTCTTCGTGTTTTGCCAGGTATTTTGCTACACCTTCTGTGCTGGCTTCCATACCTTCATCGCCTTTAGACCATCCTGCAGGACAAACTTCACCGTGCTCATTTGTAAATAGCATTGTATCTACCATTCTGATCATTTCATCGATATTTCTACCAAGTGGAAGATCATTGATAACAGCATGTCTTACTGTACCGTCTGCATCGATAAGGAAAGATCCGCGAAGCGCTACAGCTTCTCCAAAAAGTACATCATAGTCTTTTGAGATTTTTTTACTCAGATCAGCAACCAGTGGATACTTGACTCTACCGATTCCGCCTTCTTCTACTGGTGTTTCTCTCCATGCAAAGTGAGAAAATTGACTGTCAACAGAGACGCCGATAACATTAACGCCTCTACTTTTAAAATCTTCTATTCTATGTGAAAAAGCGATAATTTCTGAAGGACATACAAAAGTAAAATCCAGCGGATAAAAGAAAAGGACTGCACCTTTTTCTCCCAAATTGTCATATAAATTAAAATCTTCTACGATTGAACCGTCCGCCAATACCGCTGTTGCTGTAAAATCCGGTGCCTTGTTTGTTACTAACATATCATTTCCTTATAAGTTTTTTTTGGTGATAAATTTTATCCCATGTTAACTTAAGACAAGCTCTCATTTTCTGATTTTTTTTAACAAGTTATATTTAGATAAAATATTGCCGATATACATACATATATAAAATTACAGGGAATATTTATGTCAAAAAATTTTTTATTTACGAGTGAATCGGTTACTGAAGGTCATCCGGACAAAATGGCAGACCAGGTGAGTGATGCGATTCTTGATTATATTATCAAACATGATAAAAATGCCAGAGTAGCATGTGAAACTTTACTATCAAACGGCTTTTGTGTGATAGCAGGAGAGTTAAAAACAACCACGTATGCCCCGATGCAGGAGATTGCCAGACAAGTTGTCAGAGAAATCGGCTATACCGATGCACATTTTGGATTTGATTATCGCAGTGCAGGCGTCTTGAACGGTGTTGGTGAACAGAGCCCGGATATCAATCAGGGTGTAGATCAGGCTGGTGGTGAAATAGGTGCAGGTGATCAGGGTCTGATGTTTGGATATGCCTGTAAAGAGACAGACGTGTTGATGCCTATGCCTATCTACCTGGCACATCAACTTACCCACACATTGGCCAAGGTGCGTAAAAGTGGTCTGATTCCTTATCTGAGACCTGATGGGAAGGCGCAGGTCAGTATTCGTTATGAAGATGGCAAGCCGGTAGAAGTAGATACCATTGTTGTCTCAACGCAACATCATGATAATGTTTCTCAGGAGGAGTTGAAAGAAGCGGTGATCCAAGAAGTGGTCAAGCCTAATCTTCCAAAAGAGTTGATTACAGACAATATTACTTACCATATCAATCCAACCGGGCGTTTTGTAATTGGCGGGCCGCAAGGTGATGCAGGACTGACTGGTAGAAAAATTATCGTTGATACCTATGGTGGCTACTGTCCGCATGGCGGGGGTGCATTTTCAGGAAAAGATCCTTCCAAAGTAGATAGATCTGCGGCTTATATGGCGCGTTATATCGCAAAAAACCTGGTTGCAGCCGATGTCTGTGATGCTGTGACAATCCAGCTGGCTTATGCCATTGGTGTAGTGGAACCGGTTTCTGTTCTTGTTGATACGCACGGCAGTGCAAAGGTTGATGAGAGCAAACTGGAAGAGTGTGTACGAGAGAACTTCAAACTGACACCCAAAGGGATCATAGAGAGTCTGGACTTGTTAAGACCGATCTATCAACAAACAGCGGCCTATGGGCACTTTGGACGGGAATTGGATATCTTTACCTGGGAGAAAAAAGATAAAGTTGAGCAAATTCGAAACTTTTTTGGATTATAAGATTATCTAAAGTAATAATTTTAGAAATATTTTATTTAGGTTACGTTATAGTTTCAATACCAAGAAGAAATTTGGAAATATATAAATAAGGAAAGAACATGGCAGTAAAAATTCTTGATACATGTATTAACTGTGGTGCTTGTATAGATGAGTGTCCAACTGAAGCAATCGTTGATGATGAGGATAATCCGACAGGAGAAGAGATTTATTATGTTTATGAAGATAAATGTGTTGAGTGTGTAGGTCATTATGATGCTCCTGCATGTGCTGAAGCATGTCCTACAGAAGAGTGTATTGTATGGGATGAACCAAAAGAAGGTTTAACTATGAGAGAAGATCGTGGTGAACCAGGTACAGATGTAGTACAAGACTAATTTCATAACTATCCAGTTGGGTAAAAGTTTCACTTTTGCCCAACTTTTTTTCTCCAAATATCACTAAAATTTTCATTTAAACTTCATTATATATTTCTTTTGCTATACTCCACGACCTTATTATAACAATTATCGGAGAATTAAAATGGAACAAACACTATCAATCATAAAACCAGATGCAGTAAAAAAAGGTGTAATCGGTAAGATTATCGACAGATTTGAATCAAACGGTCTTAGAATTGCCGCTATGAAAAAAATTCAACTGGATGATGAAAAAGCTGGCGGGTTTTATGCAGAACACAAAGAGAGACCTTTCTTTGGGGAACTTGTTTCTTTTATGACAAGCGGACCAGTAGTTGTTATGGTACTTGAAGGTGAAGATGCCATCATGAAAAATAGAAATCTTATGGGTGCAACCAATCCAAAAGAAGCTGAGGCAGGTACAATCAGAGCAGATTTTGCAGAGAGTATTGATGCAAATGCTGTACATGGAAGTGATTCTGCTCAGAGCGCAGAGAGAGAAATAAAGTATTTCTTTAGCGAAAATGAGGTATTATAAGCGGTTTTAATATATGAAAATCGAATTTAGAAAAATATCATCAGTTGATACACTATTTGAGACAGGATACGAAAATCTTTCTTTTAAAGGAAATTTTAGAAGAGAAGGGAAGTTTGTAAATGTTGATGCCCGTATTAATGGTGATGTGATTTTAACCTGTGATCGATGCGGATGTGATATAGAGAAGGTACTTGATGAAGCAGTACAGATCAAAGTCATTGAAGGTTATTATGACGGGGAAGATTTGGATATTATAGAGAGTCACGAATCGTATATAGATTTTGACCAGATAGCACAAAGTGAAGTAGAAGCGATTAAATCGGAATATCACTATTGTAAAGAATGTAAACAAATGCAAGGAGAATAAATATGGCAGTACCAAAGAGACGAGTCAGTAAGACTAGAGCAGCAAAAAGAAGAACACACTATAAAATTTCATTACCAAGACCAGTTAAAGACAGTGATGGAACATGGAGAATGCCTCACCGAATGAACACAACAACAGGTGAATATAAAGCAGACAGCTAAGTCATGAGAAAAATAGCAATTGATGCAATGGGTGGGGATTTTGGTCCCCTGCCTATTGTTGATGGAACCATAAATGCCCTCAAAAAACGCAAAGAAAAATTCAATGCCATATTAGTAGGCCGTGAAGCAGAATTTGCACATAGAATTCCAAGAAGATTTGCCAAATATATAGATATCATAGAGTGTGATGATGTGTTTGGTATGGAAGAGAGTGCAACCAATGTACTGAAAAGAAAGCAGTCTACTATCTATACTGCTATAGATCTTGTAAGAGACGGGAACGCAGATGCCGTGGTTTCAGCTGGGCACAGTGGTGCGACTATGTCTTTGGCAACGCTCAGAATGGGACGTGTTGAAGGCGTGTTGAGACCGGCGATTGCTACGATGATGCCGACACAGACAGGTTCAAGAAGCCTGGTATTGGATGTGGGAGCAAACACAGATTGTAAAGCAGAACATCTTTTTCAGTTTGCTATTATGGGCGAAGCTTATTTTAAAGATATTTTAAAAGAAGAGAAGCCACGGGTAGGACTTTTGGCCAATGGTGAAGAAGAATCCAAAGGGAATGATCTCACCAAAGAGACTTTTAAACTTTTAAAAGTGCTGCCGAGTTTTCAAGGTAATGTAGAAGGCAGTGACATTTTCAATGGTAGTACCGATGTGATTGTCTGTGATGGTTTTACGGGTAATATTTTGCTGAAAACCAGTGAAGGAGTTGCCAGCTCTATCTCAAAACTTATTAAACAAAATATCAAACGTTCACCAACAGCACTTACTGGTGCATTATTGATGAGACGCGTTTTTAAATTACTTAAAAAACAGATGGATTATGCCGAATATGGCGGTGCGCCATTGCTAGGTATAGATGGTTGTGCTATAATATGCCATGGAAAAAGTAATCCAAAAGCAATCAAAAATGCTATTTATCAGGCTATCTCTTTTGTAGAGTCGGATATTAATGGCGATATTGCAGAAAATATTAAATTTTACAGCCCAAAAAACTAAAGGATTCAGATTTGTATGCATCATTAAAATCAATAGGGGCGTATGTTCCCGAAAAAAAACTCACTAATCTAGATTTTGAAAAAATGGTGGATACAACAGATGCATGGATTCAGCAGCGAACTGGTATCAAAGAGCGTTACATTGCCGGTGAAGATGAAACGACAAGTGACCTGGCAACAAAAGCTGCTGCCTTGGCAATCGAACGCAGCGGATTGGAACTCTCAGACATTGACGGTATCATTTGTGCCACGATTACGCCGGATTTTTTCTGTATGCCTTCTACGGCATGTGTGGTAGCAGACAAGTTAGGCATCAAATATGTCACTGCCTTTGATATCTCTGCTGCCTGCAGCGGTTTTGTCTATGCTATGTCAATGGCAAAAGCATTTATAGAATCCGGAATGAAAAAAAATGTTTTGATTATTGGTGCTGAAAAGATGAGTTCTATTGTGGATTACAGTGATCGCGCTACCTGTGTGCTTTTTGGAGATGGTGCCGGTGCGGCTGTTATCTCTGCCACAGAGGATAAGAAAAAAGCGATTTTGGATGTTAAAACATCTGCTGACGGTGAGTATCAGGATTTTTTGATTACTGCAGGTGGGGGTTCTAAAAATCCATGTAGCCAACATGTTTTAAATGAAAAAATGCAATATCTCAAAATGAAAGGCAATGAAACTTTCAAACTGGCAGTCAATACCTTGACAAAAGATGTATTTGAGATTTTGGATGACAATAAACTCACTTCTAATGACATTGACTGGTTTGTCCCGCATCAGGCAAATTACCGTATCATCAATGCTGTTGCCAAAAAATTGAAGATGGATGAAGACAAAGTGGTCTTGACTGTGGCAGGTTATGGAAATACCTCTGCGGCATCTATTCCGATGGCCATAAATAAATGGTATGAAGAAGGAAAACTGAAAGATGGTGAATTGATGCTTTTGGATACCTTTGGCGGGGGACTGACCTGGGGTTCTGCATTGGTGCATTTTAACGCATAAGTCAGGGATGGATTTAAAGAAACGTTTAACCTATATTGGCAATGTTATTGTCATTGTCTCTTTTGGCTTTTTGTCATATTTACTTTATAAACTTGATTTTTCTACCGTTTTAAAATACTTTCAACTCTCCTGGATTCCCCTTATCATGATCGCTGCTTTTCTGTTTTCGCTGCTTTATTTTGTGATGGCAGCTGCATGGAAGCGACTGCTGGAACTTTCAAGCCAAAAACCTTTGGATCAACACATTATTGTTATCTATCTTAAAACAGTGATTATGAAGTATGCACCGGGAAATGTTTTTCATTTTGTAGGAAGACACTCTTTAAAAGAGAGTCACCTGCTGACACATAAAACAATTGCTTTTGCCAATGGTGTTGAGATATTGATGCAGCTTTTGGCTGTCTCTTTGATTATTATGACAGGGTCATTATTTTTCAGTTTTGATCTTCATATCGGGGAATATCTGGCACTCTCCAAAGAGAAGATTATCCTGGCATTTTTATTGCTGCTTGTGCTCACTTCCATTGTCTTGTGGAAGAAAAAATATCGTGCTGTATTGCTGCATAAAGAAGGTGTATATGCTCTCTTTTTTGTACTCTGCTGTCATCTACTCTTTTTGCTGGGAAGTGCAACGATTTTATTTCTTGTGTATGCACTCTTTTTTGATGTCGCTTTTACCTGGGATATTTTTTCCAAAACACTGATTGCCAGCTCTATTGCCTGGCTTTTGGGCTTTGTTGTACCTGGTGCACCGGGAGGTATTGGAATCAGAGAGTCAATTTTAGTATTGCTTTTACCTTCTATCATGATAGTTTCCAAAGAAGTAATCTTTGCCGGAGCTGTGATTTATAGAGTGATTACGGTTTTGGGCGAAGCCTTAACCTACTTTTGGGCAAAATTATTGACACTAAAAAGGAAGGGTTGACATGGAGATCGAAGAGAAAGAGTATCCCACACTACTGTTTATGATACTGGCGCTGTTTTGGCTGTATCGACTCTGTGTATTGATTTACTCTCCCTATGATCTTTATTTGGATGAAGCGTATTATTATAACTGGGCACAACATCTGGATTTTGGATATTATTCCAAACCGCCGATGCTGGCATGGCTGATTGCACTCACAACTTCTGTTTTTGGCGGCAGTGAAGTGGCAATCAAAAGCGGTGCTATGCTTCTTTATCCCATTACAACCTGGGTAATTTATTGCATCGCCAAAGAACTTTTTGATGTGAAAACGGCATTTTACAGTGCTTTGATCTTTTTTACCATTCCTGCGGTCTGGATGTCAAGCATGATTATCTCCACGGATGTGGTGCTGCTTCTTTTTTGGTCTCTGGCTCTTTTATTTTTTATCAAGGCACTCTCTTACAACAAAGCAGGCTCTTGGATCTGGGCAGGTATCTTTTCCGGTTTGGGACTGATGAGCAAATATAACTTTATCTTCTTTTTGCTCTCTGCTGTTTTAGTGATGGGGTTGATTCCAGAATATAAAAAACATTTTAAAAATCCCTATTTTTATCTTACTTGTTTGATTGCACTCGTTATTTTTCTGCCCAATCTTATCTGGAATTATAACCATGACTTTGTCTCTTTTGTGCATACGGGTGAGATCTCACAGGTTAGTAGAAAACTGTTTCATCCCAACAAATTTTTTGAATTTTTCGGTGCACAGTTTTTGGTTTTTGGACCTATTTTATTTTTTACCTTTTGGGTGATTGTATTTAAGCGGGCTTTTTTAAAAAATGAAAAATATCTCATCCTTTTTCTCTTTGCTATTGTGACACTGGGTTTTATCATGATACTCTCATTTTTAAGCCGTTCTTTTGCAAACTGGGCAGCTGTGACGTATGTTTCAGCGACGATACTGGTGGTTAGTTATTTGATTAGGCAGCATAAAGAGTGGTTGTTAAAACTCTCAGTTTTCCTACATACGCTCTTGGCTGTACTCTTTTTTCACTATCATTTTTTTGCGTCCATGGCGGGTATCGAACTGACCAGAAAAATGGATCCTTTTAAACGCGTCAGTGGCTGGCATACGATATCTGATCAAATTGTTGCCTATCATGATAAGTTCTCGGATACACTATTGTTAGCGCCGTCTCGTACGGAGGTAGCACAGTTTGACTACTATACCAAACTAAAAACCTATATCTACAATCCACACCATCAGATGCAAAATCAGTACCATCTTACGCGAGATTTAAATAGTCAAAAAGGTAAGAACTTTCTTTTTATTACACACGATGACACTGGGCAGGCTTTGAAAGTCCATTTTGATGCAGTCAAAAAAGTGGGTTCGGTCAATGCTGTTCTCTATCCGGATTATAACCGTACCTACAATCTTTTTTATCTACAGAATTTTAAAGGATATTGATGCGATTTTCACCTTTTTTTGTCATCTTTACTCTTTTTTGCATCATACTGTTTGCTTTCTATCCGCAGATAGATCTTAGTGTCTCTTCCTGGTTTTATAAAGATGGAAATTTTTATCTCAAAGAGCATGAACCGTTTCATTTTTTGTATAAATATATAGGTATCATTTTAGGATTGACTTTTTTGATCTTGGGAGGGTATCTTTATTATCAAAAAAAGCAGAATTTTAAAGCACGTTATCTTGATAAAAAGGCAGTGATTTTTTTATTGACTTTTATCCTGATTGGACCTGGCATCATCACCAACCTTGTTATAAAAGAGCATAGCGGTCGTGCCCGTCCTGTGCAGGTTGAACAATTTGGCGGTACGAAAGAGTTTACACCTTTTTATGTTGTTAGTGATCAGTGTGATCATAACTGTTCTTTTATCAGCGGACATGCAGCGGCGGCATTTTTCTTTATCGCTTTTGGTTATGTGATGCGTAGTCGTGCTATTTTTGTACTGGGGCTTGGATTTGGTATCTTGATGGCATTGACAAGAGTTGTGCAGGGTGGACACTTTCTTTCTGATGTGACTTTTGCTTTGATCATCAATCTTATCGTGCTGAAAGTGCTTTATTATCTTTTTTACAAAGAAGGGGCAGTACTTGAAAAATAGTTTTTATTATCTGATCAGTGCCCTGGTTGTGCTGATGGCAGTGCTCTCTTACAATCTTTTTGATTTGCCGGCGGCACTCTATTTTGAAACACTCAAGAGCAGCAGATTGGAAAAAGTGTTTGCTTTTATCACTGTGTTTGGCAAAGCGGAATATACGCTGATACCGGCTGCGCTCATCTATCTACTCTATAAAAAAAAGAATCCCCAAAAAGCCATGATGGGAGGATTTGTTTTTGTTTCTGTTGCGGTTTCGGGTATCCTGGTAGATATCATCAAGGCTTTGGCGGGAAGATTTCGCCCTGAGATGTATCTGAGTGATCAAGCGTATGGTTTTGACTTCTTTCATGTGGCTCACAACATGACTTCTTTTCCATCGGGACACTCTGCTACAGCATTGGGTGCAGGGGTGGCTTTGGCACTTTTATTTCCCAGGTATCGTTATATTTTTTATCTGCTGGCTGGACTTATCATGATAAGCCGTGTCGTTGTGGTGCGGCACTATCCCAGTGATGTGCTCATTGGTGCCTTGATTGGTGCGCTGACATCAATCATCCTCTATGATAGAGTATTTAAAAGAAAGATTTTTCATGTTTAGAGATAGTACAGAAGATAAATATGCTTCTGCATGGATGCAATTTTTATTGGTAATTGCACTTTTTTTCAGTTTTTATGCGACCTTGGGCTGGCTGCCGCTTTTTGATTTGGATGAGGGCGCATTTTCGGAAGCGACACGAGAGATGTTGGAAAGTGGGAACTATTTGACCACATACCTCAATGGCGAACTGCGTTTTGACAAACCTATCTTTATCTATTGGTTTCAACTACTTTCTGTGAAAAGTTTTGGTCTGAATGAATTTGCTGTGCGTTTTCCTTCTGCCGTGGCTGCAACACTCTGGGTGCTGGCTACGTACTGGTTTATTGGCAAAAACAGTGATACCCGCAAAGCATTTATCGGGGCTTTTGTCATGATAGCTTCATTGCAGATTACGATCATTGCCAAAGCTGCAATTGCTGATGCGCTGCTCAATTTGTTTATAGCGCTTTCACTGTTTATGCTCTATAGGCTTTATCTTTCTAGAAAAGAAAAATATATCTATTTTACCTTTGTTTTTGTGGCTTTGGGCACATTGACAAAAGGACCGGTGGCTATCATGATACCATTGGTGGTCAGTCTGCTTTTTTTTGTGATAAAAGGTGAGTGGAAGTTTTGGTTGAAAAGCGTTTTTAACTACAAAGGCATTCTGCTCTTTTTAGCGATAGCGGGTTCCTGGTATCTATTGGAGTATATGGATCAGGGTGAAAAATTTGTCAATGGATTTTTTTTCAAACATAATTTAAGTCGTTTTTCCGGCGCGATGGAAGGGCACTATGGTTCTTTATTTTACTATATTCCTGTCTTTTTGCTGGGATTATTGCCTTTTACTTCGCTGCATATTCGCACTTTGAGAGGAGTGAAAAAACTATTTACCAATGATTTGTATCTCTATCTGATCTTGTGGTTTTTATTTGTTTTTGTTTTTTTCTCTTTTTCGGGTACCAAACTGCCTCATTATATTATTTATGGATATACACCGCTGTTTGTATTGGTTGGACTTTTGTGGTCTGAGAAAGTCAGTGCGGCATGGCTGATGATTCCTTCGTTGCTGTTGTATATACTGTTATTGGTTTTGCCGTTATTTTTGCACTTTGGAGGATTGGGAAAGATAGAAGATGCTTATGCGGTATCGATACTCAAAGATTCTATGATTTTGTTTGACTGGCGCTATTTTGTAACATTGTCCCTTGCTATTGTTTTTTCACTTATCATGATAAAGATAAATCAGGGAGCTTTTGTGAAGGTGGTTTTTGTGGGATTTGTCTTTATCATGATAATCAATTTTCTTATATTGCCTCTAGTGGCACATGCAAAACAGACACCCATTAAAGAGGCGGCAGCAATTGCCAAAGAGAGGAACTATGATGTTACGATGTATCAGATCAACGTACCCACTTTTATCTTTTACCTGCAGAAAAAAGTGAGTAGGGCTGTCCCCAAGGCCGGTGATATTGTTCTCACCAAAAGTAATAAATTAGACTCTCTAAAAAAATATGATATTATTTACAAAAATAGAGGCATTGCCCTTGTAAAAGTAGAGGAAAAATGAAAAAATTATCACTAGTTGTCCCCATGATGAATGAAGAAGAAAATGTTAAGCCGCTTTTTAAAGCAGTACGTGAAGCACTAAAGGGTATCGATTATGAGTTGATACTGGTAGATGATGGTTCAACAGACAGTACGATTGAACGGATGAAAGCTGAAGCGGATGAGCGGACAAAAGTAGTCGTGTTTAAAAGAAACTATGGACAGACTACAGCGATGGCAGCGGGTATCGATATCTCTGAAGGTGAACTCATCGCGACGATTGACGGTGATTTGCAAAATGATCCTAGTGATATTCCGATGATGATTGCTCTTTTGGAAGAAGGAGGCTGGGATGTCGTAGCCGGTAAACGTGCCAAGCGCCAGGATGGATTTATCCTGCGAAAGCTTC
Organism: Sulfurospirillum sp.; assembly: GCA_024762875.1. Lineage (GTDB taxonomy): Bacteria > Campylobacterota > Campylobacteria > Campylobacterales > QNZT01 > JANTGR01. Next base: position 2,534 of record JANTGR010000025.1, on the reverse strand, counting down.
CTAGTAAACTTGCCAATAAACTGATTAGAAAGCTGACAGGTGTTCATATCAGTGACTATGGCTGTACTTTAAAAGTCTTTAAAAAGTCTGTAGCCAAAAATCTGGAACTTTATGGGGAGCTGCACCGGTTTATCCCTGTACTGGCGACACTCAATGGTGCCAAAATTACAGAAGTGGATGTCAAACACCATGCCAGAATACATGGTGAGAGCAAATATGGTATCGGGCGGACATTTCGTGTGATGAGTGATTTGCTGTTGATGGTTTTTATGGAAAAATACCGACAAAAACCGATGCATCTTTTTGGGACTATGGGTATCATTACCTTTGGTATTGGAATGATGATTAACTTTTATATGTTTTTACTCAAGCTGCTTGGTTACAGTATCGGTACCAGGCCACTGCTTATCCTGGGTGTCATGATGACATTTGTGGGTATTTTGCTCATTGTAACGGGATTTTTGGCAGAGCTCATTATACGAACTTATTATGGGGCACAAAATAAAAAACCTTATACGATTGATGAGATCTATGAAAAAAAATAGTCTTTTTGAGAGTGAAAATCTACGCCTGGAAATTGAGGAGAGTGAAATTCCCTGGGTGAAAATTTTCACCAAAGAGCCTTATAAAGAACTTTCAGACGTACCCAAAAGCGTGAGAGAAGAGATATTTACCTGGCTGGATATCATCGAAAAGGAGATGATAGCGTACTATCAGCCTGATAAAATCAACATTGCCTCATTTGGAAATTATCTGCCGCATGTGCATTTTCACATTATGGCGCGTTTTAAAGAAGATAGTTATTTTCCTGAACCGATGTGGGGGAAGAAGCAGCGAGAGGGAAAGATCAGATTGAAAAACTTTGATGCGTTCAATGCGCAACTGCAACTAAAACTTCATCGCTAGCCCGGCATACAATCCCTGATATGTTAAATCAGTATGGATCTCATCGGCATTGATTTCAAGATTTTTATACTGGTATCCGATATGCAAAGCGCTGCAGTGTAAAATCTTCAGGTCATACGAAAGTCCGGCATAGGCATAGTGATAATTCGAATTGTTGGCAATGGTTGTGGATGCTTTGGCGATAAATTGCAGCCCCTCTTCCAACATCGTTTCATAATCAATTCCCAGAGCTGGTAAAACCAATGTCTTTTTATATTCGTTTTCATTGACAAGTGTTTTAAGCCGCATACCATTGAGATCGATTCCGGCAGAGAATGTTTGCGAAACCTTGTAGCGATATTTGAGTTTTGCCCACTTCATGCAAAATTTGCTGCTGATGAGAGAAGCGGTTGCATAGGCAGAAGAGTTATAGAGTATATTTTGAGACAGTTTTGTACTGCCGGAATGTTCATATTTTTCAAGTTTAAAGCCAAATTTATGATGGGTAGTGCTGCGGGTGAGTATGGCTTGTAATCCACCTGTCGCATGCATCATTCCCAGGTCATTTTGCAAGTCAAGATTGCTACTGTTTTGGTCAGAGCCAATGCGTATATGTCCATCTAACATGGCACGTTCCAGTCCTATTTCAGCTTCGGTTTGAAAAAAGTTTTTTGAAGAGTCGGCAAAAAGAGAAGCAGCAGTCATCAACAATAAAAAGAGGAGTATACTTTTTCTCATTCTGTCTTTTTCCTTAAATATAATATTCACTTTTACTTATTAAAGGTTAATATACCTTAACCTAGTTACAAATCGGTAACATTATTAATAACTTAATCAATTTTATTAATATTTTTTTGTAATATTTACTTATTGTTACAATTTTACATTAGTTTTTTTGTGTTACACTAAGAATATTATTTTTTATTATTTGGAGCAGGCATGAGCACTACATTGATGCAAATCAAAGAAGAGGTACAAAAAGTTATAGTTGGGCAGGATGAGATGATAGATGCTCTTTTGATAGGATTGTTATGTGAAGGGCATATCCTGCTTGAGGGAGTACCGGGTCTGGCCAAGACCACCACTGTCAATACCCTGGCAAAAACTCTGGGTTTGACATTTAAACGGGTGCAGTTTACACCGGATCTACTGCCTAGTGATATCATCGGTACCGAGATCTATGATCCAAAAAATAATGAGTTCCGTGTCAAAAAAGGTCCTATTTTTACCAATCTTCTTTTGGCAGATGAGATCAATCGCGCCCCGGCCAAAGTACAATCAGCCCTATTGGAAGCGATGCAGGAACGTCAAGTGACGATTGCAGATGAAACATTTGCTATCAAGCGGCCTTTTTTAACACTGGCCACACAAAATCCAATCGAGCAGGAAGGTGCCTATTCGCTGCCGGAAGCACAACTTGACCGTTTTATGCTGAAAGTCGTCGTCGGATACAATACCAAAGAGGAAGAGATTGAGATCGTAGGACGGATATCTGAAGGAAAATTTGAAGCAGTTGAACGTGTGGCTGATCCTGCGGATATAGAGCGTTTAAAAGAAGAAGTAAAAGCAGTACACATAGATGAAGAGTTAAAAGCATATATTGTTGATCTGATCTTTGCTACAAGAAATCCAGGTGATTTTGGCCTTCA
>JANTGR010000024.1 GCA_024762875.1 Sulfurospirillum sp. | reverse complement strand
AAACTCAGTTTTTGTAAGCTGGAAGATAGAAGAAAAGAGAAGAGATAGGTGTTTGAGAAGCTAAAAAAATTAGCCACAAATGAAGGGGCGTTATATTTTCTTTCGAGCTTGATTTACAGCTTCTCGACCTATTTAATTGCATTGCTTATACCCTATAAGCTGCATTTGGAAACAATGGCAGATTTTTCTGCCGCATTTAATATCATCATGTTACTTTCTTTTGTTTTTGAGTTTGGTATCGTGACAAGCTTCTTGCGACATAATCAGATCTACCGTATCAGTAAATATATCAACTCTTTTTTACAGCTGTCTATTTTTATGATTATTATCATTTTGGCATATACAACAGCAGGAAGTTTGTTGGATGCGATGTTTGGAATCGGGAGTATTGATATAGCACAATCATATGTGTATCTTTCGGTGCTCTCTATCCTGATGTGGGTATTTTTTAAAAATAATTTATTGGCAAAAAAAGATATTCGTTTTATTATTGTAAATTCTGTGATTATTCTTGTTATCCGGGTTGGGTTTTTGATTTATATTTTCTTGGAAAGTAAAGATGTGGATTTGGATCATATTTATCTTTATCTCTTTATTGTCCCTTTTATTTTTATGTTGAGCTTGAGCCTCAAAGAGAATATCACCAATCTTGTAGAAGCCGTTCAAAGTTATCATGATAAGCGTAGTACGGAAGTTTTTTTAAAAAGATTAAAACAATTTGTACTCTTTTCCAGTGTGACTTATGCTATCTCATTTTTGTATGTTTATGCAGGGCGTTATCCTATCGTATATGTCACAGATCACAAGATGACTGTTTTGATGGCAGAGCTTGGTTATGCGTTTAGTTTTTTTGGCTTGGTTTTGGTTTTTATCACATCTATCCGTTCATATTTGATTTCAAAATTTAATATTTCTGATATGGAAGCTATCATGATATATGTGCATAAAATACGCAGTTATCAATTAAAATTTATGGTGAGTTCACTATTGGCTTCGTTGCTGGTAGCATATATGGTATTTTTAATAAAGCCATCTTATCTATCTGACAGGACAGTTTGGTTTGTTTTTGTATTGATTCTATCCTATATGTTAATAGCATATTTTAGTTTGATAACCCTGCTGTCAAAGACATTTAATTTTAATCAATTGGAATTGAAATTAAATATTGTGAGACTTATTTTGGTGATATTGGCAGTGCATGTGGTCTTTGGGAAATATCCTGTTGTCGGATTTATCTTGATCAATGCCTCTATGATAGGAGTAGAATATATATTTGCTCAAAAAGTATTAACTAAAGTGATGAAAAAAGGAGAACACAATGGTAGTTAAATATTTAAAAGATATAACGCTTTTTTTATTGTTATTTGTTTCATTTAATGATACATTATCCATCGATTTGACAGGTGATGAGACTATTATTAAGATGACACTGGGATTGTTTGTTATCGTACATTTTTATGATTATATTGAATTTTTATTTTCTCAAAAAAGTTTACCAATCAAAGCTTTTTATCTATTCTTTATTACCGTTTTAAGTGTCACATTAATATCAAATATATTTTACTTTGATAATACTTTAATGGTTGGTATCACAAGACTTACAGCTGTATTTGCCCTTTTTGTTTACTTTTCTTATACCAAAGAGTTGGAAAAAGCTTTGTATATGTTTTGGATTGTGATGGTTATATCATCCATTCTTGCTTACTTTAGTGCCCCGGTAGAAGCCTATACTTTTAGAAAAACAGGTGGTACCAGTGATCCAAATGAATTTGCCGCACAAATTCTAACGGTCATCTTTGTAACTATGTATCTATTTCAGAAAAATAAAAATTTTGTATTTTTATTTGCTTCCCTGGGACTTTTTTTCTATACACTGCTTTATGCCGGGTCAAAGTCATCATTTATCTTTTTGGCAGTGATGCTTTTTATCACTGTGATAGTGAAATTTAGCACTATTATAAGATATATAGCGAGTGGAAAAGGTTTGGTGGCTAGCATTGTTTTGCTGGGTGTTTTAACAGCCGGTATAGTGATGAGTAATAAAGCGGTGACAGGTTTACAGGCCAGAGCCCAAAAAACAGGGACATTGCAGCAACGGCTCATTGTCTGGCGGGCCGGAGGTGAAATGATACGGGATCATTTCTTTATGGGTGTGGGATTTGGTGAATTTCCAAATGTATCAGGAAAGTATTTAAAAGATTATTTGGCTGAAGAAGCCAAACCATCACATAATGATTTTATCAAAGTATTTGCGGAATCTGGAGTATTTGCATTTTTAGCCTTTCTCTTTTTTATCATGACACTATTTGGTACAAAATTTTCTCAGATAGTAGCCAGTGATTATTTTTGGCTTTATCTGGCATCTCTTTCTGCCATTTTGATGGGGTTGACCATTCCTTCATTGCATCATAAAGATTTTTGGATCTCTTTGGCTTTGATATCAAATGTCATACTTATTTTGACAAAACAAGAAGAAGAGTTACAGTATGTACAAGATGGTTAAAGAAAAAAAGAAAAAAGTCGATTTAAGTTTAAGGTGTGGATTAAATAAAAATAGTAGCAGATATTGATAAATATATTTAATTTTAATTAAAATAAAGTTAATATATTTAATTAATAAAATATATTTTAATTTAATCAATATGTAAACAATCAACACATTCTGAAAATATGGTTAAAAAAAATTAACATTTAATTTTCAACTAATGTTAATTTATCTATAATGAGTCAATATTGGTAAACAATTGAATAAATATTAAGGGAAAAACAATGAGTTTAAAACATGCAGCAGTGACAACAAGTATCTTGGCAGCACTATCTATTACAGGGTGCAGTTCTAAAGAGAGTAAATATGTTCTTTTTAACAAAAAAAGTGAAAATGTACAGTCAATAATGGACAATAGAGATGCTGGAATGAATGATGTATATGAATCTAAAATTATTCCAAACAATCGACTCTCAATTTTAGTATTTAATCATCCGGAATTAAGCACAAGAGATGTAAGGGCTCAAATTGATCCTAATCAGGAGAGAGGTGCATTGGTAGCACATGATGGTACAGTGAATTTGCCATTGATCGGAGTCGTGCGTGTTGCTGGTTTAACTGCCAGAGAGACAGCCAATTTATTGACACGGGAATATTCACGCTATATTAAACATTCTCATGTAACGGTAGATTTACTCAATAAAAGGGTTTTTGTTATGGGTGAAGTACGTCGTCCAGGTCGTGTAGATATCGTAGAAGATACAACAAATTTACTTGAAGCTATTTCAACCAGTGGTGACTTTACTGATTTTGCAGCAAGAAATAAAATCAAAATTATCAGAGGTACAAGAGAGAGACCTGAAGTTGAAACAGTTGATTTGACAAGATTGAGCGCACTTTCACCTAATCGTTTGACACTTTATCCAAATGATGTAGTGTATGTAGAACCAAATGAATATAGAAAGAGGAACCTGGAGATAGCAGAATCTCTGCCGGGTATCGATATCGCAAGTAGAGTACTTACACTGCTCTTTACAGGTAAACAGTTGACAAATACACATATATTTAATGTCAATACATTTACCGGTTATCAACAATAAAAGGATCATAAAAGATGAATAAAGCACACAAAAATTTGCCGAAAGAAGATCATAATAAAGATTTTAAACGCTTTCTTGGACTATTAGGCAAAAATAAATTTTTAACTTTTTTTATTGTAGCCTTGTCTGTATTGGGTGGTATGGTATATGTTTATTTTGCCCAGCCGGTTTATGAAACATATTCTACCGTAGAAGTGAGTAATGATAAACTTGATATGAATATGATGATGAATGCCAAAGGGCTTAGTGAAGATGCAACGCTTATCGACACACAGGTTGAAATTATTAGATCAAGAAAGTTAATTGAGCAAGCTGCTGGAAAAATAGGTTATCAGGTACGTTATTTTGAACTGGCAAACTATAAAGAGAATGAATTATATAAAAATAATCCTCTTTCTATCAGTGAATTAAAGATTAAAAAACCACAGGTCTATGGTACCAAGTTTATCGTAGAAATTATGGATGATAATCATTATAAACTATATACACAGACTGCTGGTATTCTCAGTATGGTGAAGAAAAATCTGTTTTCATCAGTAGGAAAAAAATCACATCCAATTGTGTACAGTGGACAGCATACTTTTTCAGATAAAATAGATACACCTGATTTTTCTCTGGTTATCAAGAAAAAAGGAGATTTTGAAAATCATAAATATGCATTTGTTGTGACTGAAAAAGATAAAATAATTAATCAAATCAGTCGTAATTTAAGTGTGTTTCCTGTTGCTAAGAATGGCTCAATCATTAAAATGATCTATCAAGACAATAATCCATACAGAGCAAAAGATTTTCTGGATAATTTAGTTGATATTTATTTAAATCAAAGTGTTACAAAGAAAAGTTCACAAGCATCACAAGCATTAACATTTGTAGATCAGCAATTACACGAAGTGAGTAAAAAGCTGCAGGAATCAGCAATTAAGCTTGAAAATTATAAAGAAGAAAATAATCTGATCAATATTGGTACAGAATCTGATGTAACATTGAGACAACTCAATGACTATAAAGCACAGTTATCAGATATTAAGATACAAGAGAGTGCTTTTCAGTCTCTTTATGAAGAATTTAAAAGAGGAAATTATGGTGCAGTATCATCATTGGCAAAAGAGTATCCGGTATTGGGAACACTTTTGTCTGATTTTCAAAAAGCCAAATCAGATAAAATTTCACTTTTAGGAACTTTTACAGAAGAACATCCGGATGTAGAAAAAGCCAATGAAAAGATTGAAGATATCAAAATGGCACTGGAAAGTGCGATTGAAAGTATCAATGACACATTGCGCGAGAAGAAAAGATCTCTGGAAGATACACTCTATGCAAAAGAGACAACATTGTTGAAACTGCCGGAAAAAGAGAGAGAGTTGGCTGACTTAAACAGAAAATATGAAGTCAATCAAAAAACGTATCAATTTTTGCTTGAAAAACAGGCTGAAATGTCCATTAACAAAGCATCAACGGTTTCAAGCAACCGTGTTTTGGATAGAGCAGTCGTAGAAAATAAAGCAGTAAAACCTAACACTTCTATGGTATTGGGTTCGAGTGCCCTGTTGGGTCTTATCGCTGCTTTATTAATCATATTAATACGTGATTTTATGGATAACAAGATTAAGAGCAGAGATGATTTGGCACATATTTCGAAGATACCATTCTATGGTGTCATTCCACATGTAAAATCAGCAGAAAAGATGTTTGTGTTGGAAGATCAGCAATCGGTAGCCAGTGAGGCATTACGATTGATAAGAACCAATCTGGAGTTTACATCTGCTGAGAAAAGAGGAAAAGTGATCGTGGTTTCTTCAACTGTCCCAGGTGAAGGCAAGACAACAACAGCAACAAATCTTGCCGGTGTCTTTGGGATGAGTGATAAAAAATGTATCGTAATATCTCTGGATATGAGAAGACCGATGCTGCATCGTGTTTTTGCACTGACCAATAAAGTGGGTATGAGTACAGTGTTGTCAAAAAACAGTGAATTAAAAGATGTGATTTGGGAACATAAGAAAATAAAGAATCTCGATATCGTTACTTCCGGACCAATTCCGCCAAATCCATCTGAATTGATGCAGTCAGGCAAGCTGGAAGATCTGATTGATGAATTGAGAGAAAATTATGATTATATTATCGTAGATGCTCCACCGATGGGGTCTATTACGGATGCTATTATTTTGATGAAAATTGCAGATATATCATTGGTTGTCTTTAGATCAGAATTTTCAGAAAAAGATTTTGTTAAATCACTGGAAGAGATGATTGGATCATATAAAATTGAAAATGTTGGATTGGTTTTAAATGATGTGAAGCCAAAAAATATGTCTCAAAGCTTTTTCAAGTATAGTTACACATATAAATAAAAGAGGCACGATGTTTGATAGTGGATGGTTGTTGGATGGATTTGTAGTATTGTTTTTGGTAGTGCTGTTTATTCAGCTGCTGCAAAAAAATGCTGTAAAACTTGGATTGGTAGATATTCCCAATAACCGTTCATCACATACTACACCTACTCCCAGAGGAGCGGGTATTGCTATGTTTTTTGCTGTGTATCTGGTTTTTGTTTTTTTCCACATAGAGTTTTTTTTACAGTATAGTGGATTTTTTTTGGCAACAGGAGTGATTTTTTTACTTGGTCTGGCAGATGATATCCTCAATACAGCCCCTAGAACAAAATTACTGGTTATTGCAGTTGCGACAGGATTGCTTTTTTTTATGGATGGCCTGGCAATTGATACGTTAGGACATTGGTTTGGTATAGAACTTCAATTGCCCTATGTGATCTCATTCTTTGTTACAGTCTTTGCTGTTGCCGGATTTACCAATGCATTAAATCTCATTGACGGGTTGGATGGGCTTGCCGGTTCTATTTCACTGGTTATTTTGGCATCTCTTTATTATATCGGGTTTGTTTATCATGATGCCTTCATCATGCTGGTATCTTTTGTTATGATAGTTTCATTGATCGGATTTTTACTTTTTAACTGGTACCCGGCTTCTATCTTTATGGGAGACAGCGGATCCCTGGTATTGGGATTTGTTATCTCTGCTTTAGCCATCAAGGCAGTGCAGTATGTCAGTGATACAACGATCTTGTTTATTGCGGCAGTACCGATTATTGACACCATTATTGTGATGACAAGAAGGATACAGCGGGGACAATCTCCCTTTTCACCGGATAAAAGTCATTTTCACCATAAAATGCTTCATTTAAAAGGCAGTGTAGATGCCAGTGTGCATATATTGGTGGCATTACAAATCCTTCTCTCTGCACTGGGCTTATTATTAAGAGATAAAAGTGATATTGTCAATTTACTGCTCTTTTTAGTGATTCTCTTCCTCTTTTTTGAAGCTCTAGATGACAGGCAGGTACATAGAAATTTATTGTGGATCAGCCGGATGAAAAATTTTTTCACAGGTATGTCAAAAAAATTGAATAAATTTCAACCGATCTATTTTACGCTTCTGTTCTTGACCATCGCTTTAGCACTAAAAATATTTGTTTAACCTTTTGTAAACAACTTTTTGTTATACTTTATCCAACTTATTTAAAGGTATGTATATGCTACTTTTTACACCTGGACCAACCCCTGTTTTAGAAGATATCCGCTTTGCGATGAGCCAGCCTACGATTCATCATAGAACCCCGGAATTTGAAGCTATTTTTGCTAACACCAGAAAAAAATTAAAAGATATTTTTCAGATGGAAGAAGTGATCATGATAGCATCAAGCGGAACAGGTGCCATGGAAGCAGCTGTGATTAATTTTTGTCAGACAAAGGCTTTAACAGTCAATGCCGGTAAATTTGGAGAGCGATTTGGTAAGATCTGTCAAGCGCAAAATATTCCGTATACCGAACTCAAGTATGAATGGAATACACCTGCAACTGTTGAGGATGTTGTCAATGCCTTGGAAAATGAGCGTGACATTGATACCATCTGTATCCAGGTGTGTGAAAGTGCAGGGGGGTTGCGGCACCCTGTAGAGGCGATCGCCAAAGCAGCCAAAGCTATCAAAAATGATATTGTGGTCATTGCAGACGGTATTACAGCGGTGGGTGTAGAACCGATTGATACCAGCAATATTGATGTACTTATTTCAGGAAGTCAAAAAGCATTTATGCTGCCCCCGGGACTGGCGATGCTTGGTTTAAATGCAGATGCCGTTTTAAAACTGGAAAGTTATGAAAAAGGTTATTACCTCAATCTTCACACCGAACTTAAAAAACAGCGCAACAACACCACGGCTTATACAGCAGCGACTACCTTGGTCATTGGCCTGGGTGCGATGCTTGAAAAGATAGAAAAATTAGGTAAAGATCAACTCTATCATGATAGTGCAAAACGTGCTGAAGCTACCAAAAAAGCACTCGAAGCCATTGGTCTGAGTGTCTATCCAACTGTACCGGCTCCTTCGATGACAACTATCGCGTTTGACAAAGCAGATGAATTGCGTAAAATTCTGAAAACAAAATATACAGTCAATATCGCAGGCGGTCAAGATCATCTCAAAGGTAAGATTTTCAGAATCAACCATATGGGATTGATCGAAACATATGAAGCAGCCTGGGTAGTGAATGCCATTGAACTAGCGTTGGCGGATATGGGTATACGCACTTTTGATGGAAAGGCAAATCAGATTTTCAATGACATTTATTTTAGGACAAATGTATGATTTATGAGCATGAGATTCCAAGTAAATCACGGCTCTATTTTGCAAAAAGTGCAAAACAGAAGCGTGATATAGAACATATCAGCAGTGAAATACTGCTTGTGGCACAATATGAAGAGATTGTGACGCCCTTTCTTTCGTACCATCAGCATCAAAGTATTGATGAAAAATCTCTGATACGCTATTCTGATCATGACAATCACATCCTTTCTATGCGTGCCGACAGCACTTTGGATGTAGTGCGTATCATAACCAAGCGCTTGGGACGCAGTATGGCGCAAAAAAAGTGGTTTTATATACAGCCTGTTTTTCACTATCCCAGTGCCGAACAGTATCAAATAGGCGCAGAATATCTGGAAAATAAAGATTTATCAGTCAGTATTAATGATAGTGCAAAGATTATGCAGGCATTGGGACTGGCACCGCTTTTGCAGATATCCAATATCAATATCCCCCGCATCATTTCAGAGAAGTTTGATTTAGAGTTGGATGTATTTAAAAATGCGAATTTGGAAGAGATTTTTAAACTGGATATTGGGTGGTTGAGTCAATTGGCTTCTTTACAGCATCTTTCTCAGATAGATGAAGTGATAGATGAAGTACCTGAGTCGATCAAAAGTGAATTGATAAAAATAAAAGTTTTAGCACAAAATATTACTTATGAAAATGTAACAATAGCACCACTTTTTTATACAAAGATGCGTTACTATGATAACCTTTTTTTTAGATATTTTAACAATAATAAAACACTAGGCATGGGCGGAAACTACTGTTATGACAAAACAGATTCAACAGGTTTTGCACTATATACAGACAATTTAATAGAGGAACGGATAAGTAAATGAGCAGACAAGCAGATATGATTGTAGGTCTTCAGTGGGGAGATGAAGGAAAAGGAAAGATCGTTGACCATATGGCACAGACACATGATGTTGTATGCCGTTTTGCCGGTGGGCACAATGCGGGACATACGATAGTAGTTGATGGAAAAAAATATGCCTTGCATCTTATCCCCTCTGGCGTTCTTAATCCCAAAGCTATAAATATTATTGGCAATGGTGTTGTAGTCAGCCCGGAAAACTTGATTGATAAAGAACTGAAACAATTTGCAGATATGAAAGGGCGGCTTTTTATCAGTGATAAAGCACACCTGCTTTTACCGTATCATGCACAAATAGATCAGGCCAAGGAAAAACTGAGGAAAAAAGCGATCGGTACAACAGGTAAAGGTATCGGCCCGGCATATACAGATAAAATCACACGGGTAGGACATCGTGTAGGTGAGCTGCATCATCCTGAAAAACTGGCTGACAAAATTATGAATTATTTTGAAGATAACCAAGTCATCTTTTCTGTGATGGAGATCGAAACTCCCTCCAAAGAAGCGTTACTGGCTCTCTTGAAGCATTATCAAAATGAATTACAAGAATACATTGTTGATACGACTCAATTGGTCTGGAAGTATCTTCATGATGAAAAAAAAGTGCTTTTAGAGGGTGCACAGGGTACCATGCTGGATATTGATCATGGAACATATCCTTATGTAACAAGTTCAAACACTGTGAGTGCCGGTGCCTGTACGGGGCTGGGACTCAGTCCCAAAGATATCGGTAAAGTGACTGGTATATCAAAAGCCTATTGTACCCGCGTGGGTAATGGTCCTTTCCCGAGTGAAGATTTTGGTAAAGATGGTGAACGGCTGGCTGAAGTTGGACATGAGTTTGGTACAACAACAGGGAGAAAAAGACGTTGTGGATGGTTTGATGCTGTGGCAGCAAAGCATGCTTCAAGACTCAATGGCTGTGATCAGATTGCTTTGATGAAACTGGATGTTTTAGATGGTTTTGAAGAGATCAAGGTATGTGTCGGATATGAATTTGAAGGAGAAGAGATTGACTATGTCCCTTATGACCTGGAAGCAGTCAAACCAATCTATAAGCATTTTGAAGGCTGGGACAGAGTAGAAGGTATCAGAGAATACGACGCGTTACCGACAAAGGCAAAAGAATACATAAAAGCACTTGAAGCCTTGACTGAAACCAAGATAGGCATTATCTCAACTTCTCCGGATAGAAAAGATACGATAATAGTGAAATAATGCATACACGTTACTCAGATATTTTAAAGATAAAAAAACAAAAATTATCTGAGATAGAGCGTGAGCTTTTGGATGTGCAAAATAGAAAAAATGCACTCGAGGCTAAAATAACTGCTGTTGATGAAGAAATCAGTGATTTAAAACAGCCACAAAGCGGTGATTTTACTGCCATGCAGGTTTCTCGAGAAACGTTTTTACACCTTATGAAACAAAAAGAAGATTTACAGCAAAAACTGGCCTTGAGACTGCGACAGATTGCAGGCTTAAAAGAGCTCTATCAAGAAGCCAATATTGACTATGAAAAGATTGCTTATCTCCACAATGAGAGCATAAAAGAAGCGTTGTTGAGAATTAAAAAAGAAGAGAATAAAGCATTGGATGAAATAGCCAATATACTTTTTGTAAATCAGCAGGAAAAAGAAGAAGTATGATAAAAATATTCTATTTGATGGCTATGGTTGTCAGTTTGCTGATTGCTGAAAACAATACAGTGGATTGCAATAAAATATTTGCACTGCGCAAACAGGAAATTCTACAAGAACTCGATCGTATCGATGAACAGGAGCAATCGCTCCAGGCCTTGAAAAAGGCCAATGAAGAGTTGCTTGCCAAAAAAGAATCCCTGCTGGCTGAAAAAGAAAAGGCATTGGCAGAGGAAAAGAGTAAGATATTAAAGATGAAAAAAGAGGCTTTGGATATTTTTGAGAAAAATAAAAAAGTTCTGGCTGATATCAAAGATGCCAAAGAGAATAAACTCAGTCAAACATATTTGAAAATGAAAGAAGGCAAAGCAGCAGCTATTTTAGATAATATGAAAAAAGATGAAGCAGCTTTAATATTATCACATCTGACTCCTAAAAAGATATCTAAAATTATGGCAAAAATGGACCCACAAAATGCTTCTGAAATCACTAAACTACTTTCTGATACATCTACATCTATCAGTGAATAATTTGCTATTTACCTAAAATTTGATACTATAAATCTAAATTTAACACAAGGTTACAATGATGAAAATCAGACTGCCTCATGCCCCATACATTGCTAATAAAATAGCAATTGATTTACTCAATTGCGGATATGCGACTTTCTCACATGGCTTGGAACCTGTCAAAGCATGCGCTCAGGAGATTTTTGAAGCAGATTTGAAAAAAGAAGAAGCCTTAGAACAGCGAGTGGAAGAACTACTGGAAGAGAACGAAGATGAAATGGAATTCAACCGTATCGATAGACGCAGTATGTTTTGGATGATCAAAAAGAAAATTGCCAAAGATTATGATGTAATTCTCTCATATGAAGATCGTTATAACAATATCGCACATGATATCCTGGACAAACTTTGGCAGGAAGATTTGATGGATTATAATGTCGCTGAAAATACGATGAAAAATGTTATTTTAAATGCAATGGAAGTATATGTCAGCAGTTTTGAAGATATTGAAGATATTGTGATGGAAAAAATAGGGCATATGAAACGTAAGTTGATACCGGGGACAGATGAGTACAATGCAGTATTTGAGAGACTGTATCGTGAAGAGTTACAGAAAAAAGGTATGTTCTAATGACTAAGAAAAAGATTTGGATATATTTGGAAAATGGCACATTTCTTGAAGGACACAGTTTTGGAAGTAATGGCACAAAAACGGGTGAAATAGTTTTTAACACTTCTATGAGTGGTTATCAGGAAATCATGAGTGATGCAAGTTATGCCGGACAATTTGTGGTATTTACTATGCCTGAGATTGGTAATGTCGGCTGTAATGAAAATGACATGGAGAGTAAAAGTGTCTATGCCTCTGGTATGATTGTACGTAATTATCAGCAAAGGTATTCAAACTTTAGAGGCAAGCAGTCTCTGGGAAATTTTTTGGATCATCATGATAGCTTTGGAATTTGTGACATTGATACACGTTTTTTGACAAAGATGCTGCGTGATGAAGGTGCACAAATGATGATCGCTTCTACAGAAATATCCGATAAAGAAGTGCTTAAATCAATGTTGGAAAAAGCACCACGCATTGAAGAAGTAAATTATATCGAGCAAGTGAGCACCAAAGAAGTATATGATCATGAATTTGGTGCCTGGGATCCAATCAATCAAACTTATAAAACACCAACAACCAATGGTAAAAAGATAGCAGTCATTGATTTTGGTGTTAAACGCAATATCTTGAATGAATTACGTGAGACAGGGCTGGGTATAGAAGTTATCCCGCATGATTTTAAGGCTGAAGAATTGATCCAAAGAGTAGAAAAAAAAGAGTTGGATGGTCTGTTCTTATCTAATGGACCGGGAGATCCTCTTGTATTAAAAGAAGAAGCCAAAGAGGTCAAAAAACTTATTGCTGCAAAAGTACCGATGTTTGCCATCTGTCTAGGGCATCAACTGCTTTCTATCGCACATGGATATGATACCTTTAAATTAAAATTTGGTCATCATGGCGGTAATCATCCTGTACAAAATCTCAAAACATCAGAAGTAGAAATTACAGCACAGAATCATAACTACAATGTTCCAGAGAGTGTGTGTGAAATCGCCAAAATCACACACAAAAATCTTTTTGACGGGACAATCGAAGGCTTAGCCTACAATGATGCACCTATTTTCTCAGTGCAACATCATCCAGAAGCCAGTCCTGGTCCCCATGACAGCAAATATATCTTTAAACAATTTTCTGACAACCTCTCATGATAAGTAAATGCTACTTTTTGTAGCATTTACAATATTGTATGCATACCATGGATTCCACCTTCATTTCTAAATGTTACATTTGTTAACAGAAAGTTAACACTTACTCGATATTTTTAAGCTTTTTTGTATAAAAATCGCACTATAATCAAAGTTATCATGTTGTTATTAGCGTGAAACAATATTAAAGGAGGTTTTAATGCAATCACACAATGCATTAGAATATGACTATACAGTGGCAAAGATGTTTACCATCTCAACTATTGTATTGGGTATAGTAGGTATGACTATCGGGGTTATAATTGCTTTTCAATTGGCATTTCCTGAGCTCAGTAACCTAGCAGGTGAATATGGTACATTTAGTAGATTAAGACCGTTGCATACAGATGCAGTAGCATTTGGTTTTACACTAAGTGGAATTTGGGCTGCATGGTATTACTTTGGACAAAGAATCTTAAAAGTTTCTATGGCAGAGTCACCATTTATGATGTTTATCGGTAAACTTCACTTTTGGCTCTATATCCTGGGTGTTGCAGCAGTTGTTGTTTCTCTTCTTATGGGGTATACAACTTCTAAAGAGTATGCAGAATTTGAATGGCCGATTGATATAGCTATCGTTGTTGTCTGGGTGATATTTGGTATTAATATGTTTGGTATGATTGGTATCAGACGGGAAAAATATCTTTATATCTCTATGTGGTATATGATTGCTTTTTATGTAGCAATTGCAATGCTTTATCTATTTAATAATATGGAAGTACCTACCTATTTTGCTTCAGGCGGATATGGTTCTTGGTTTCATTCAGTTTCCATGTATTCTGGAACAAATGATGCGCTGGTACAGTGGTGGTATGGACACAATGCAGTTGCATTCGTTTTCACGACTCCTATTATTGCTTTGATTTACTATTTCTTGCCTAAAGAGTCAGGTCAGCCTGTTTATTCATATAAACTTTCTTTACTGTCGTTTTGGGGCTTAATGTTTGTTTATCTTTGGGCAGGCGGACATCACCTTATTTATTCAACGGTTCCTGACTGGATGCAGACTATGGGTTCAATCTTCTCAATAGTTTTGATTCTTCCATCATGGGGTTCAGCGATCAATATGCTTTTAACAATGAAAGGTGAATGGGGTCAGCTGCAAACCAATCCATTGATCAAGTTTATGGTTCTTGCTTCTACTTTTTATATGTTCTCTACACTTGAAGGTCCTATTCAAGCGATCAAATCTGTCAATGCGTTGGCACACTTTACAGATTGGATTCCAGGGCATGTTCATGATGGTACACTTGGATGGGTTGGCTTTATGATTATTGCTGCTATTTTCCATATGACACCAAGAATGGCAAAAAGAGAAATGTATAGTAAAAAATTGATGGAAGCACAATTTTGGATTCAAACAACAGGTATCGTACTCTACTTTTCTAGTATGTGGATTGCGGGTATCACACAAGGTATGATGTGGAGAGCAACTGATCAGTTTGGTAACCTTTCATATTCATTTATCGATACTGTAACTGTTCTGCACCCTTACTATACTATTAGAGGTGTTGGCGGATTGTTATATTTGACTGGTGTATTTATGTGGGCATTCAACATTTATAAAACATTTACAGCTGGAAAAGCACTTGAGAGAGAACCTCAAAATGCTACTCCTATGGCATAAGGAGGATACATTATGTTTCATTGGTTAGAAAAAAATCCGTTTTTCTTTACGGTATTGGTATTTATTACAGTAGCATTTGCTGGTCTTATCGAGATATTGCCAAATTTTGCAGAGGCTTCACAGCCAACAGTCGGAACAAAGCCCTATACTGTTCTTGAGTTAACAGGAAGACAGGTTTATATCAAAGACTCTTGTAATGCATGTCATTCACAAATGATTCGTCCATTTAAATCTGAAACTGATAGATATGGACACTATTCAGTAAGTGGTGAGTATGCTTATGATAGACCATTCTTATGGGGATCCAAGAGAACAGGTCCGGATCTTTTAAGAGTCGGAAATTACAGAACAACAGATTGGCATGAAAACCACATGTGGGAGCCAAGTTCAGTTGTTCCAGGTACTATTATGCCATCATACAAACATCAGTTTACAAATATAGCTGATGTTGAGACGGCTTATGCAGAAGCAATGACAGTCAAAAATGTTTTTAATGTTCCTTATGATCAAGAAGGTATGCCAAAACTAGGTTCTTTAGAAGAGGCAAAAGCACAGGCACTTGCTGATGCAAAAGTAGTTGCAGCAGGCATGAAAAACCAAGCAGTTAAAGATGAAGTTGCCAGTGGTAAGATTCCTGAAATCGTAGCACTGATTGCATACTTGAATAGTTTAAAATAGGTGAGGTAAAGTTTTAATGGATTTAGATACGATACATACGTTGCAGGCATATGGTTATGTGATAGCAACAGCTTTTTGTGTTATCATGATGTATGGGTATATATACCATCTATACAGCAGTGAGAAGAAAGGCACACGTGATTATGAAAAATATGCCAATATTGCTTTGGATGATGAATTGGACTCTAAGCCGTTAGAAACAACCTCTCCTTGGGACAAAAAGAAAAATAAAGGAGAAAAAAAGCATGTTTGAAAAATTGAACTTGTCAAGTGATACGGTAAATCAGCTGGCGCTTCTTGGTGCAGCCATGATCATTATACTGACTGTTTTTGTAGCTGGTAAATATATACGTCAAATGAAGACAGATACCAGTACCGGTGAGTTGTCAGATGAGAATTGGGATGGTATAGGTGAGTATAAAAACTCTCTTCCTACAGGTTGGGCTGTCAGTTTTGTTGGTACGATGATCTGGTCAGTGTGGTATTGGTTTGTGGGTTATCCACTCAATGCTTACTCTCAAATCGGTGAATACAATGATGAAGTAAAAGCATATAATGCAGCTTATGAAGCAAAATGGGCAAATCCAGACCATGAAACACTGATGGGTATGGGTGAAGGGACATTTTTGGTTCAATGTGCACCTTGTCATGGTATAGCTGGTGATGGTATCGATGGTAAAGCACAAGGGTTTGATAAGAGAATGACAGAAGCACAAGTGCTGCATGTGATTGAAAATGGTCAAGACCAATTAAAATACCCAATGGGTGCAATGCCTGCCGGAATGGCAAGTGGTGATGATGCTAAAGCGATTGCTAAGTGGATTGCTGGTGGTATGAAAGGTGAAAAACCTGCTGCTTTTGCTGCCTGTGCATCATGTCACGGAGAAGATGGAACTGGTTTGGGTGGACAAGCACCGAACTTGAGCGCTTATGATGATACATTGCTTTCTCATGTTTTAGAACATGGTAAAACAGGTATGATTGGTCATATGCCAGCATTTAATGATGGTCGTATTACTGAGATTCAGAAAAAAGCTGTGGCTACTTATATCCAGTCACTCAAAGAAAATTAAGGAGCTATTATGGCAGAAAATAAAACAAGAAGAATGTGTTTTAATTTAAATGGTCTTATGGGTGGCTTGATTGCGACTTTTTTACTGTTGGGTGTATTGGCTTTCCTGACAGTGTGGGCTATTGATGTACAACAAAAAAATGCAACAAATTTTTATCAGTTAGATGATGAAACAAATATTCAAATGAACAGCGTTGATAATGCTGCACATAGAAAACTAAAATAAGGAGTTATCATGGCTTTATCCGATATGTTATTTTATGTTATTTGGGCTGGCATGGTTATCTTAGGTGCTATTACATTATGGGCAGTTTTGACTCCAGGTCAAGCTCTTTTTGTAGGTTAATTGGTGATAATCTCTACTATGGTCAAAGCAGTTTTTAAAACTGCTTTGATACTCTCAATTTTTACGGTAAATTCTCTTTTTGCTGCTTTTCTATATGAAGGTGATGTCAATATCAATGACAAAACGCAGGCAAAGATGAAAGAGATGGGTGGTGAACTTTATACTAAAACTGGTATTTCCACTGCGATTGTGGCATACAGTGATTTGAATAAAACAAGTTTTTTGCAGATAAAAGATAAGTATTTAAAAGAGCTAAAAGATCCTTATGTCCTTTGGATATTTTCAAAAAAATATGAGGATGGCAAACGAACAGGTAAATTAAACCTTTTACTTTCTTCCAAGAGTTTAAAAGGAAAATATGATGAAAGTTCGATGTTTAGTCCTTTTGGCGGAAGTTTTACAAAGCTGATTGTGATTCAAAAATCAAAAGTTGATCCTACAGCAGCAGCTTTTTTAAATGGTTATGCAGATTTGGTTGATATGCTGGCAGATTCTCATGGCGTCAAACTCAAATCCAGCGTGGGAAATGAAACTAGAGAGACAATGGATGTCGCAAGAGTGGCTATTTATCTCTCATTTCTATTCTTTTTGCTTTGGTATCTTAAAGTAAAATTTTTCAGTAAGGAAGAAAAAAATGGCTGATCAAAATAGAAACTATTGGCCGCATGGAATTGTGTTGGCTATATTTGGTGTATTTGGACTTTGTGTCTGGACTGTCAGTGAAGCATCGAAGCATCCTGTTGAGATGGATTCTTTTTATTTTGACAGTTATCAAAATGTTGAATTAAATTATAATGATATCATTCACAAGCAACAGGCATTTGACAAAAAATACGTTATCGATGTTCCTAAAAATAATTTTAAATTAGGCAAAGAAAACAGTATAGCTTTGTCTATCAAAGAGAAGGCTGACAGCAGCGGTATCGATGATGCCAATGTCACTGTTGTCATCACGAGACCAGATACACGACAATTTGACAAAAAGCCAAAACTCGTTTCACAAAAAAATGGTCTGTATACTTTTGAACCTTTTAGTGTACAAAAGCCTGGCCGTTGGCAAATACTTTCTAAAGTCACGATAGGTGACTTAACTTCTTTTACAAAACTAGAGGTAAATGCTACAAACTAACAAGTTGGTGATTTATCCAACCTCACGGGCGATTCGGGAGAATATACTACAGAGTTTGGAAGTAGATTCTCTGCTTCCAAAGCGTATCACTATCGGTGACTTTGAAAAAAAACTTTTGCTTGTTCCTGGGCGAACTTTTATCGACGAAGATACGCGCATATTGCTTTTGAAGGAAGCAAGTGCTTTTTCTACATTTAAAAATCTTTATATAGATAGAGAATTTTTTGCTTTTTTAAAAAATGCAAAATTTCTTTTTGCTTTTTTTGAAGAGTTAGCCATAGAGCTTGTTGACATTGAGGTCTTAAAAAGTGCGGACATTTATGCTTCATATGTAGAACATCTGGAGATCTTGCAGACTTTACTCACTAAATATACTACTTTGTTAGATGAAAAAAATTATTGTGATAAAATACTTTTGCCAAAACTCTATGAAATTAATTATTCTTATCTCGAAGGCATTGATGAGATAGAACTCTTCCTGGAAGGGTATCTGAGCAATTTTGAATTTGAACTTTTTATGCAGTTGGCAGAAAAAAAGAAAATCATTATTGATATTCACACCAATGCATTTAATCAAAAAATGATGAAAAAGTTTGAAGAAAGAGGTTTTCTGCTCAGATATGGCTATCATTATAAGCTCAATCTCTCTACACTTGGGATAGAAATGGAAGAAAAAGAGCCGACAAACAGTGTAGGCTATCAGACATTTTCATCCAATAGTAGGATTTTGCAAGTTGCTTATATCAAAAAATCAATATATGATTTTTTGGAGTCTGGATTGCAGCCTGATGAAATCGTGATTGTCCTGCCAAGCAGCAGTTTTGTAGATATGCTGTCACTTTTCAATGAAGAAAATAACTTCAATTTTGCCATGGGTGAGAACTATAAAAAAACAGCTGTATATCAAGAACTTTCGGCGCTTTATGATTATGTGCAAGAGAGAACACTTGAAAACAGGTTTAGATTAAAACGTTTTGCTTATGACAATGAAAAACTTGAAAAACGTATAGAAAATTGGGATAAACAACTGGATGCTGCGAGTATGTTGTCAGAATTTGAAGCATTGGTGAGTGGTAAAGAAGGTGATGACGTTGATATTTATTTAAAAGAGTTGCATCTTTTTTCAAAATTGTTTTCTACTTTTGGAGCTTATGCATTTCATAGAGCCGTGCATCTCTTTTTGAACCGTCTCTCCGCCTGCAGTATCGATGATGTGAGCGGCGGGAAAATAACAGTCATGGAAGTCCTGGAGACAAGAGGAGTAGCGTATAAAGGGGTTATTGTTGTTGATTTTAATGAAGGTATCGTACCAACACGCAGTCAAAAAGACCTTTTTTTGTCAACAGAGATTCGGGGGCATGCTGGATTGCCAACAACATATGACCGGGAAAATCTGCAAAAGTATTATTATAAACGATTATTTGAGAAAGCACAATATGTCCATCTGTCGTATGTAGAAGATGAGCAGCATCAGCCCACACGGTTTTTGGATGAATTGTCTATCAAAAGTGACTATCATGATAAGCGGGTAGGGGAGTATCATGATATATTGTTCAAGCGGGATATACAACCAAAACACTATCTCCAAAAAGATATAGAGATGGAGTATGATTTCACTAAAATTGAACTCTCTTCCACCAGGCTCAAAACCTATTTGGATTGTAAGCGTAAATATTATCTCAAGTATATCAGACAAATAGAGGAAGTGGAGATTCCCAATGATGATAGCACAGAAAGAGTAGTAGGGATTTATATCCATGATGCACTCAATGCGCTTTATGCAGAGCAAAACACCACATATGACAGTAGTCTACTGCATCAAAATCTTCAGAGAATGCTCTATATTCGAAGTGAAAATGATCGTGTATTACGTTTTTATGTAGATATCTGGCTGGAAAAACTCAAACCCTTTTGTGAAGAAGAGGTGAAACGATTTCGCCAGGGGTATAAGGTGGCACACCGTGAAAAGAGTCTACGTTGTGAGTATCATGATATGAAGCTTGTAGGGACTATTGACCGAATTGATTCTTATCATGATAAGCTTTATGTGGTAGATTACAAGACGGGTAAGATACCGGTTACCAGCAAAAAGTCTTTGGAAAGTGAAAGCAATTTTCAGTTGCAGTTTTACGCCTTATTGGCAGGGACGCTAGGAGAGGTCATGGATGTGCATTATTATGATTTAAATCAGGCAGTTTTGGTAGATGAAGATTTGTTTGATGAAAAGCTGGTACTCTTAAATCAACATCTGGATGTATTAAAAGAGCGTCATCAAAACTTCAGTATGTGTGATGATCTCAAAAAATGTCAGTACTGTCCTTATATCAAGATTTGTGACAGGTTGGGGTAAGTTATGGCATTTTATGCAAATTTTGCTTATGAAGCAAGTGCGGGAAGCGGTAAAACATTTGCTTTGGTCATCCGCTATATTTCTCTACTTTATATGGGTGCCAGACCGGAGTCGATTCTCGCACTGACATTTACAAATAAAGCAGCCAATGAGATGGCTGTGAGGATAAGTACCGTGCTAAAAGAGCTGCATCTTCCCAGCCGTGGTGCAGAGCTTGCAGAGATAGCCAAAACATTGGAAGTTGATGAAGAAACACTGTTGGTTCAGCGGGAAAAGATACTGCATAACTATCTGAGTGCTGATATCAAGATTGCAACGATCGATAAATTTTTTGCGCAGATCTTACGTAAATTTTCTTTGCATTTGGGATTGATGCCTGATTTCAGTATCGATGAGAATGATGATGAAACAAAGTTTTTAAAGCGCTTTTTGGCATTGGTAAAAGCATCGGGACGTTATAAAGAGTTGGTGCATTTTTCTGTACATGAACAAAAAAGACTGCAATCTATCTTTGGTTTTTTGGAAAAATTATATGAAAAAGATGGCGAACTTGCATCATTGAAGATCAAAGAGGGTGATGCTTTTGCTATAGAAGGCAAGATCATAGCGCTAGGGCAGGAGCTCTATGAATGTTTAACAGATGGGGATAAGCTCTCCGATCGTGCTAAAAAAGCACTCTATTTCAGTACTGTGGCAGAGCTTGAAAAGAAAACCTGGCTGTGTAAAGAAAGTATGGAGTATTGGGATTTTAAAAAGGTTTATACCCCAAGCGCGGATGCCTTGCTTTTTCAGATAAAAGCACTTTTAAAACTCTATCATGATAGTAAAGACGGGTATTTTAAGGAGCAGTATTTTTCGCTGTATGCTATCTATAAACAAGCCAAAAAAGATGAAAATATCGCGACAAATCTATTGAAATTCAATGATGTTTCATTTTTTGTATATCAGCTGCTGCAGGGGGAGATAGAGAGTGATTTTTTGTATTTTCGGCTTGATGCAAAGATAGAACATCTTTTAATCGATGAATTCCAGGATACCAATGTACTGCAGTATAGCATCCTGGAGCCTATCATGGATGAAATCACAGCGGGTATCGGAACAAAAGAGTTTAAGACATTTTTTTATGTTGGAGATGTCAAACAGTCGATATACCGTTTTCGCGGCGGGGCCAAAGAGCTTTTTCACCACACTGCAAAACGCTACGGTGTGAAGATAGAACCTTTAAAGACAAATTATCGCAGCACCTTTCAAGTAGTCAATTTTGTCAATAAAACCTTTGGGGGGAAGATAGAGGGATATATCGATCAGATATCCAAGGATGAAAGCGGCGGAGGCTATGTGCGTATCGTCGAGTCTGAAGAGATTGGGGAGTTGGTAGTTGAAAATGTCTTTATGTTGCTTGAAGCAGGTGTCCACCAGGATGATATCGCAATCTTGACGTATGCGAATCAGGATGCTTTTAAGATAGAAGAAGCGCTGCTGCAAAAAGATAAGCGCCTGGATATTACAACAGAAACGACGATCAAGCTGATCAACAATCCCCAGGTATCGGCAGTGATAGAGTTATTAAAATATCTTTATTTTAAAGAAGATTTATATAAGTTTAATTTTTTGACTGCTATCGGCAAGGGCTTTGATGAAGAGATAGATTTTAGCTGTAGTTTGTATAAGCCGCTGCCTGTCATGATAGTAGATATCATCAGACATTATCATTTAAATGACAGGGATGAAAACCTGCTCAAACTCATCGACCTTGCTACTTCTTACAAAGATATAGAGTCGTTTCTTTTTGAGAGTGAGTCAATTTCTGTCGATTCACCTTCCAAAAAAAGCAGTGGTATTCGTATATTGACGATCCACAAATCCAAAGGCCTGGAGTTTGAACATGTGCTTGTGGCAGACAGGTTTAAAAAGAAAAGCCATGACAAATCAAGTATGGT